>JALUQR010000064.1:13603-14582 GCA_027017505.1 bacterium | reverse complement strand
TCCTTTATGTGCCAGTTGCCATCGGGCTCAGGGGTTTTCATCTCTGCCTTTTTCATCATCAGTTTTTTTGCCCCTGGTGTTGAAGTTCTTTACAGTCTCTTTAAATCTTTTAAGAAGGCGCCTTGCCCAGACGAACTCTGTGGCAAGTATGAGAAGACCCAGGGGTATGACAAGCATGGCAGGGCCTGGAAGGACTATAAGGGCTATGCCTATGAGGAGAACCGTAAACCCTATTACCGCTACTATGAGCCTTCTGATAAACTTAAACGGTTTGGTTGATAACCAGTCTATTAATCCCATCTATCTCAAAAATATTAAAAAATTATATCAGTTTGCTTGCCTCGATAATCATCCTTGCTATCTCGTGCATCTTCTTGTTCTCTTTCTGCGAGTGTGTCTGCAGAAGCCTGTAGGCTGACTCTTCGTCTATCTTACAGCGTTTCATCAGTATGCCCTTTGCCTTCTCTATGAGCTTTCTTGCCTCAAGGGCTTCCTTGAGGTCTGCGACCTCCTGTTCAAGGCGTTTGAATTCTTCAAACCTTGAGAAGGCAAGCTTTATTGCAGGCAGAAGATGCTTCTTTGTTACTGGTTTCACCAGATAGGCAAACACCCCTGCCTCTGCTGCCTCTACTGCAAGCTCCTCAGAGACATGCCCTGTGATAAGGATTATGGGCACGGGCGAGATGTTTGTTATAACCCTTGCAGCCTCTATACCACCCATCCGTGGCATCTTTATGTCAAGTATTATCAGAGATGGCTTCAGCCTTTTTGCCTCCTCAACCGCCTTCTCTCCATCTGCAACATCTGAGACCACATGGTAGCCCAGGGATTCAAGGTGGCTCTTGAGACACTTTCTCGATATGGCGTTGTCCTCTGCTATGAGGACCCTTTTTGCCCCTTCAGGGATTGTGGCCTTGTCCTTCTCGCTCAAGGTCTTTCACACTCCTTTGAGTGATATGAGTGAATACAGCATCAATAG
>JALUQR010000064.1:0-13593 GCA_027017505.1 bacterium | reverse complement strand
GAAGCAAGATACACACGGTGTTCAAAAATCACATCTATTATGGGTATAAAGCTCGATGTTGGCGAAAGTATTATGAAGAACCAGAAGATAAAGAACGAAGCCAGAAGTTTCCTTAACGAGCCATCCCCTCTTCCCCTTAAATAAAGATACACCCCTGTGCCCGCTATGACAAGCAGTATGACAAGGGATACCACAGGCGGTGGCACGGGTATATTCAGCACTGTTCCTTCTTTTACCACAGGTACATCAAAAAGTCCACGGGATATGGGAAAATCGTAGTCCAGGTTCTGGTTCAGGGGCACAAGAAGTAGCACCATGTAATAGACGAGCACATTGAACTGGGTGATGAGATACTCATAGGGTGTTATGCTCTTAACGCCAAACCCTGCACTTACATCCCTGTAGGAGAGTGCCTGTGCCTCCTTGCTGAGGTCTCCAAAACCACCTGCAGGCACAACCGTGGAGAGGATGAAGTATAGGAGCAACGCACAGAGTATTCCGTAAAGGGGTAGCCTGGGGTATATCTCGCGGATGTCTCCCCTGCTTACAAAGTACAGGTCATACAGAAAGACCACAGCAGGCAGTGTTACCGCCACCTCCTTTGAGTAAAAGCCCAGTATGTAGGCCAGAACAACCCCGGCGTAGAAGACAAGCCTTCTCTCTCTGGCACCGGTAGTTACCGCCTTTATAAAACACAGAAGCCCCAGAAGATAGAACATGCCTGCAAGACTCTCCATGCGCTGTACTATGTAGGTTACCGCCTGCGTCTGTA
The DNA here is from genome assembly GCA_027017505.1 of bacterium. Classification (GTDB taxonomy): domain Bacteria; phylum Desulfobacterota; class GWC2-55-46; order GWC2-55-46; family DRQE01; genus DRQE01. The sequence goes on along the minus strand of JALUQR010000064.1, from coordinate 12,821 downwards.
CAGGATGCAGTGCAAATATGAGTGCGGTAAATGCAGAAACCTTCCTTGCCCACACCTGGTCAGTATCTCCAAATCTGGTTATGGTGTGATAGAGGAAAAGATAGATGAGTATGCTGTTTACCACATGGATGGCAATATTCACCAGGTGATAGCCCACCACATTGAGCCCGCCCACAGCGTAGTTCAGGGCAAAGGTGAGCATGGTAACCCCTCTGCGCCCCTTCACTATATCGAGGAAGCTGGACAGGTCCCTTATAAGGTAGTTTTCCACTATGTGTACAGCATCGTCAAAATGAAAGCTCGCATAGAGGGTGTTCGAGTAGGCAAGAAACACCAGCAATGCAAGGGACAGGAAAAACAGGGGGTGGAAGTTTCTGTTAAGGAATATCCTCTCCATTAACTTTTTTCCTCTGGTGGGAGGGTTTGTTTCTCCTCCATACGGTTTTTAAGAAGGGCTATTTCCTGGGCAAGCAGTTTGTTCCGCTCGCTCAGAGAGGATATGGCAACAGAATAGTGCAGTAATATGAGTATGACAAACAGAAATGCCACAAGAAACAGAAGCGCTGGCGGATAGGCCACACCTATGAGCACAGAGACCCTGTTTAGAAGCTCCTTCCACACCGCAAGCACTATGACAAAGAACATGGAAACAAGCCAAAGAACCGAGTACTTCTCCTTAAGAAGCCCTCTTCTTATAAGGTCTATGACCGCTATGAAGAGTATCAGGGATATGGCTATGGATAAAATCTGTATCATCGTTCAATCTTCTTCATAGTGTCCACCATGATGGCAAGCAGTACCTTTATGAGGTAATACAGGGACCTTGTTGCGGTTATGGATGATTTGCCTCCCTGTCTTGAGCGCATCTTTACGGGAACCTCCATTATATCAAAACCCCCCTTGTGTAGCAATACCAGGGCTTCCACCTCTGGATAGTCATCGGGGTATACATCCTTAAGGAACCTTATTGCATTGAGGTCTACCGCCCTGAATCCAGATGTTGCATCAGTAATCCTTGTGTCCAGTATCGCAGATACCACCCTTGAAAACAGCCCTATTCCCATGCCCCTTGCGATGGATGGTCTGTAGTCTGAGGGCTCGAGAAAGCGAGAGCCCACCACCACATTTGCCTCTCCCCTCTTTATCGGTTCAAGAAGTTTGGGTATCTCGCTGGCTGGATGCTGTCCATCAGCATCCACCTGCACGCATATGGTGTAGCCATTCTGAAGGGCGTATTTGAACCCTGTCTGCATCGCTGCGCCCACGCCCATGTTAAAGGGATGCTGTAGTACCACCGCACCCATCTTTCTCGCTATAAGGGGGGTCGCATCCTGTGAGCCGTCGTCCACCACAACAACAGAGGCGGTCTCCATGTGGTCTGCTATGTCCTCAAGCACAGATGCTATTGTCTCTTCCTCGTTGTACGCGGGGATTATGATAAGCACACTGTGGTCTGTATTCTGCATGGGAGGGGTTTCAATGATTTTTATCGTCAAAGAGGGGGACTCTTAAAAGTTGTATGTCCTGTCCTTTTTAAAAGAGCAAGCCCTTGATTAAAAAATGGTGCCGAAGGGGGGATTCGAACCCCCACGGACGCAATGTCCACCAGATCCTGAATCTGGCGCGTCTGCCAGTTCCGCCACTTCGGCATTCTTTGGCTTGCAAAAAGCTCATTTTCAGTATATATTGCTTTCAGACCATCTGGAATAGAAAAATTTTTGCACACCTTTGCCCGGTAAGTCAAGTACTTTACAATCCACACAAAGGAGGTCCTGTATATGAAGTTTTTCATAGATACAGCCAGCTTAAAAGAGATAAAGACCGCCCAGGAGTACGGGCTCATAGACGGTGTTACCACAAATCCCACGCTCATATCCAAAGAGGGCAGACCCTTCAGAGAACTCGTAGAGGAGATATGCTCCATGGTGGACGGCCCTGTAAGTGTTGAGGCCGTGAGTACCTCTGCAGAGGAGCTTATAGAGGAGGCAAAGGAGCTTTCAGGTATACACAAAAATGTGGTGGTGAAGATTCCCATGACACTTGAGGGGCTCAAGGCTGTAAGGATACTCTCAAAAGAGGGGGTCAAGACCAATGTAACACTTGTGTTCTCACCCCTTCAGGCACTCCTTGCTGCAAAGGCAGGTGCAAGCTATGTGAGCCCCTTTATAGGAAGGCTTGACGATGTCTCACACACGGGGATTGACCTTGTGGAACAGATAGTGGAGATATACAGAAACTATGGGTTCACCACAGAGGTCATAGTTGCAAGCGTGAGAAACCCACTGCATGTGCTCGATGCAGCACTCATCGGAGCAGATATTGCCACCATACCCTTCAGGGTTCTGGAACAGCTCTCAAAACATCCACTTACAGATACGGGCATAAAGAGGTTTCTTAAGGACTGGGAGAAGGTGCCAAAATAAGATCTCTCTTTTATGCCAGAGAATATCCCGGGCAACATAGCGGAACTCTTCTTTACCTCTTCTGTTCCACCCGAAAGGCCTGCCCTGCTTACAAGGGTTGGGGAAAACCCGCATGTTATAACCCGTGGAAGGATGGAACAGATGGTAAGGGAGCTTTCGGTGGGGCTTTCCCTTCTCGGGATTGAACCGCAGGAACGGGTTGCCATATTCTGCGAGAACAGACCCGAGTGGATAATATCAGACCTTGCCATAGCACTCACAGGTGCGGTGAGTGTGCCCGTGTACACCACACTCGGAAGGGAGGATCTGTGGTTTATTCTCAAAGACAGCGGGGCCAGGGCCATAATAACATCTGCCAGACTCGCCGAAAGACTGAAGGAGGTAAGACAAACCCTGCCACTTCTTAAAAGGGTGATAATCCTGGACCCCGATGAAGACCACCCCTTAGAGGAGGATGCCATCCACTTTAAGGACCTTCTTTCACTCGGAAGAGAGGAGCTTGAGAGGGCACCCTTCAGACCCAGGCCTGCAAAAGGGGATGAGCTTTTCTCCATTGTATACTCCTCTGGCACAACGGGAAGACCCAGGGGGGTTATGCTCTCCCATGGAAATGTAATCTCAAACATACACGCCATAAAACAGGCAATAAGGGTGAACAGTGCTGACAGGTATCTGTCCTATCTGCCGTTAAGCCACATATTCGAGCGCACCACACACCACTTTCTCATCCACGCAGGTTGTGCCATCTGCTATGCCAGGGGCTTCAGCTTCGTTGGTGCTGACATGGAGTTTTTCAGGCCCACATTCATGATAGGTGTGCCCTTTGTGTTTGAGCGCATGAAGCGAAGGATTGAGGACCACATAGAGGGCCTTTCTCCATTACGCAGATTTATTGTAAAGAAGGCCATCGAGTACAGCAGAAGCCCACTGTGGCAGACACTTGCCAGACCTGTTTTAAGGTCCATAAAGAGAAAGGTGGCACCCACCATAAGGTTTTTTGTTTCAGGTGGTGCACCCCTTTCGCCTTCCACAGCAGAGTTCTTCTTTGCCATTGGCATTCCCCTCTTTGAGGGTTACGGGCTTACAGAGACCTCTCCCGTGGTCTCTGTAAACACCCCTGAGAGTTATCGTATAGGCACCGTGGGCAGACCCTTAAAGGGTGTGGAGGTAAAAATAGCAGAGGACGGAGAGGTGCTTGTCAGGGGAGCGTCTGTTATGAAGGGCTATCTTAACCTTCCAGAGCTTACAGCCAGGACCATCAGCAATGGCTGGCTTCATACAGGGGATACAGGATACATTGATAAAGATGGCTTTCTTACTATAACTGGCAGAAAGAAGGACATCATAATAACCTCTGCGGGTAAAAACATAAGCCCCCAGAAGATAGAGAACATCTTAAGGGCAGACCCTTACATAAAGGATGCACTCCTTTACGGAGACAGACGCCCTCATCTTGTTGCCCTTATAATACCAGATACAGAGAGACTTCCAGAGCTTGCCAGAAGGCTCGGAATAAAGGGGGATGTGGCAGAATGTCTCAAGGATGAAAGACTATACAGGTTCTTTGAAAAAAGGATAAGGGAACAGCTGAAGGGGCTTTCCCGCTTTGAGCAGATACACCGCTTTGCCCTCATAGCGGATGACTTAAGCTGTGAGCGTGGAGAACTCACCCCAACGATGAAGCTTAAAAGAGATGCCATTGCAAAACGCTACCATGCCCTTATAGATAGCCTCTACTGAGGTGTTGACAGCTTTCTCTTTTATGATAAATTTTTTAAGGAGACAGAGCACTGCCATATCAACCCTTAAACCAGGGGAGGTAAGAGATGCCCGCAAAGAAGAGCACCTGCAAGAAGACATCCACCGCAAAGAAGGCGTCAAAGAAGAGCACAACAAAGAAGGGCTGTAAGAGCAAATAGTTCCTGCGGGATGGAAAACACCTTTAAGGGCTGGCCCTGCCCAGCCCTTTTATAATTTCAAACACGGAGGAAGAGAAGCATATGATAAAGGTTGCATTTGTGCAGACAGCACCCACCTTTGGTGCCATAGAGGAGAATGTGGAGTGGACGGTAAGGAGGCTTGAGTCCAGCACACTCGATGGGGTTGAGCTTGTGGTTCTGCCCGAGCTGTTTTCCACGGGCTATCAGTTTCGCTCAAAAAAGGAGCTTGCAAGGCTTTCAGAGCCTGTCTCAGATAGCATTGCGGTAAGGGCACTCTGCGGTGTTGCAAGAAGAAGAAAGATGTATGTGGTGTTCGGCATGGCAGAGAGGGATGGCAGAAGACTCTACAATTCAGCGGTGCTCGTTGGTCCCCGTGGTGTTGTGGGGCTTTACAGAAAGGCACACCTTTTCTCGGACGAATTCTCCCTTTTTGACAGGGGCAACACCCCCTTCAGGGTCTACAGGGCAGGAAGGCTCAGGGTGGGTATGATGATATGCTTTGACTGGGTCTTTCCAGAGGTTGCAAGGGTGCTGGCCCTTGAGGGAGCAGAGATAATATGCCAGCCCGCAAACCTGGTGCTTCCATACTGCCCCTCTGCAATGATAACAAGGTCCATAGAAAACCGCGTGTTTTCTGTGACCGCAAACAGGGTGGGCACAGAGGAAAGAATAAAGGGCAAACCCCTTAAGTTTATAGGCCTGAGCCAGATAGTCTCACCAGATGGTACGGTGCTTAAAAGAGCAGGAAGCATGCGCCCGCAGATCGGTGTGGCAGAGATAGATGTGAGTATGGCCAGAAACAAGTGGATTACACCAAAGAACCACCTCTTCAGAGACAGAAGACCATCCATGTACAGAAGGCTTACGAAGGGGTGATTGTATACAGTATACAAATTTCTCCTTGACAAAAGCCCCGAGTTGGTTTATCTTCATTCCTACTCTGGAAGTTCAGCTCTTTTTCCTTGCAGGAAGTGTGGGGGGTTAAGGTGACTGACTATCTATCCATTCTTTTCATGACGGGTTTTGCGGTATTCATGGCCTGCATGGTTCTCTTTGTGGGTTCTCTTTTCAGGCCCCGTAATCCCTATCCTGAAAAGCTTTCGCCATGGGAATGTGGTATGGAACCCGTTGGCGAAGCAGACACAGGCCACTTCAGGATTCACTTCTTCATGATTGCAATCCTGTTTATAGTGTTTGATGTGGAAATCCTCTATCTTTTTCCCTGGGCAGTAATACTCAAGGAGCCTGCTCTCTCCACCCTTGTATTCATAGAGATGTTTATATTTATAGCGGTGCTCATTGTGGGGCTTGTCTATGCATGGGCAAAGGGTGCTCTTGACTGGATAAAGTGAGGTGATGAGAGATGCTTTTGAAGGAAAACCCATATGGTGGAGTTGCACAGTTCACCACCCTTGAGAGCATACTTCACTTTTTAAGGACAAACCCTGTCTCAAAGAAGGTCATGGACTGGGGCAGAACCTCGTCTCTGTGGCCCATGACATTCGGGCTTGCCTGCTGTGCCATAGAGATGATATGCACCGCCTGCTCACGCTATGACCTGGACAGATTCGGAATAATATTCAGACCCTCGCCCAGACAGTCAGATGTTATGGTGGTGGCAGGCACCATAACGAAGAAGATGGCCCCTGCTGTAAAGAGACTCTACGATCAGATGGCAGAACCACGCTGGGTTATAGCACAGGGTGGATGTGCCTCTGCAGGAGGACCATACAACACATACGCTGTGGTGCAGGGTGCAGAGAGGGTTGTTCCTGTGGATGTGTTCGTGCCCGGCTGTCCGCCAAGGCCAGAGGCACTCATATTCGGCTTTCTGCAACTGCAGGAGAAAATCAAAAGGGAGCATCCCGAGATATTCGCACAGAGGGGGCTCAAACCAGTAAGCTATGGTAAAAAACAGTAACGAGCTTTTCATACAGAGACTTAAAGAAAGGTTCGGCACAGCTCTGCTCGATACAACCGTATTCCGTGATGAGCTCACCTGCCTGGTGAGGAAGGACTCCATAGTGGAGGTCTGTAGATTCGTAAAGGAAGACCCTGCCTTTGACATGAAGTTCCTGGTGGACATCCTCGGGGTGGATTATCCAGATGAGCCTCTGAGGTTTGAGGTTATATATCACCTGCTCTCTATTACAAAGAAAAACAGACTGCGTCTTAAGATAAGAGTTGCAGATGGCGAAAGTGTGCCAACGGTTACAGGGGTGTGGAAGGCTGCGGACTGGCACGAAAGAGAGGTATACGATATGTTTGGTATAGTTTTCGAAGGACACCCGAATCTCAAACGCATATACCTTCCTGACGACTGGGAGGGTTTCCCCCTGAGAAAGGACTACCCCTTGAGAGGCTATAAGGACGAGTACAACCCCTATGGAGAAGAGAAAAAATAACACAGAAGAACTGCCAATTACCACAAAGAGGCTCACCTTGAGTTTCGGCCCACAGCATCCCTCTGCCCACGGGGTACTGCACCTTGTGGTGGACCTGCAGGGCGAGAAGGTGCTGAGGGCAGACCCTGATATAGGCTACCTCCACAGGGGTACAGAGAAGATAGCAGAGAACCTTCTCTACCATCAGTTCGTACCCTACACCGATAGACTCGATTACATGAGTGGCATGAGCAACAACCTTGCCTATGTCATGGCGGTGGAGAAACTGCTCGATATAGAGGTGCCTGAAAGGGCCAAGTACATAAGGGTTATAGCAGCAGAGCTATCCCGCCTTTCAGGACACCTTGTGTGTGTTGGTGCGTGGGGTGTGGACCTGGGAGCAATGAGTGTACTGCTCTATGCCATAAGGGATAGAGAAATGGTGCTTGACCTTTTCGAGATGCTCTGTGGTGCACGGATGACATACAGCTATCTGAGAATAGGCGGGGTAAGGTACGATGTTACCCAGGAGTTTAAAGATAAGTGTCTTGAGCTTTCAAGGATTCTCTCAAAGAAGATAGACGAGTACGAAAGGCTCCTTACGGGCAACAGGATATGGATAAGGAGAAACCGTGGTGTGGGTGTAATCTCTGCAGAGGATGCCATAGAGATAGGCCTCAGCGGGCCGAACCTCAGGGCAAGCGGGGTGGACTGGGATATAAGAAGGGATGAGCCCTACATGGCCTACGACAGGGTTGACTTCAAGGTACCGCTGGGAACCGATGGAGACTGTTTCGATCGCTACATGGTAAGGATAGAGGAGATGCGCCAGAGCCTTCGCATAATAGAGCAGTGTGTCAGAGACATGCCAGATGGACCCTTCAATGTGGATATGCCAGAGATAGTGCCACCCCCGAAGCACGAGATATACCAGAACATGGAGGCCCTCATACATCACTTCAAGTACATATCTCACGGGTTCAAGGTGCCTAAAGGAGAGGTCTATACCGCCGTAGAGGCACCAAAGGGAGAGCTGGGATTTTACATAAAAAGCGATGGCTCGGAGCGCCCCTACAGGTTGAAAATAAGGGCACCGAGCTTCTGCAACCTTCAGGCAATGGATACACTTTCACGGGGTGAGTACTTTGCAGATGTGGTTGCAATAGTGTCAAGCCTGGACCCTGTCTTCGGAGAGTGTGACAAATAGTCATGGACGAGAGGATAAAAAAAGAAATAGAGGAAAAGATAGTGCCAAAGTACCGCACCAGAAGGTCTGCCTGTATGGCATCCCTGCAGCTGATACAGGCCCAGAAGGGCTATCTGACCAGGGAGGATATGGAATATGTTGCAGGGCTTCTCGGGATGGAGCCCGTTGAGGTGGAAGCAGTGGGAAGGTTCTATACCATGTACAATGTGGAAAGGCCTGTGGGCAGGTATCACATACAGGTGTGTGAAAACCTTTCCTGCTCGCTTATGGGAGGCGAGCACATACTGAAACACATAGAAAGGCTTCTTGGAATCAAAACAGGCCAGACCACCTCTGACAGAAGGTTCACCCTTTCGGCGGTCCAGTGTCTCGGAAGCTGTGGCACCGCACCTGTGATGCAGATAAACGATGATTATTACGAAAACCTTACAGAGAAGAAGGTGGAGGAGATACTGGAAAGGCTTAAGTGATGGAAAAGGTACTGCTTAAAAACTTCGGCAAAGAGGGTGCCCATACCATAGAGAGCTACCTTTCAGATGGTGGCTACCAGGCACTCAAAAAGGCCCTTGGTATGGAGCCAGAGGATATAATCCAGATGGTCAAGGACTCGGGGCTTCGTGGCAGGGGTGGTGCAGGGTTTCCAACAGGGCTTAAGTGGAGCTTCATACCCAAGGATGCCCCTGAAAAGTACCTCTGCTGTAACGCCGATGAGGGTGAGCCAGGCACATTCAAGGACCGCGGAATAATGGAGTACGACCCGCATCTGCTCATAGAGGGTATAGCCATAGCAAGCTATGCCATAGGTGCCAGGAAGGCCTACATATACATAAGAGGTGAGTTCGTGTTCGCTGCAAAGAGGCTTCAGAAGGCCATAGAGGAGGCCTATGAGAAGGGCTTTCTTGGAGAGAACATACTGGGAAGTGGATTCTCCCTTGATGTGTATGTGCACAGGGGCTTTGGTGCATACATATGTGGTGAGGAGACAGCCCTTCTTGAGTCCATCGAGGGCTACAGGGGTCAGCCCCGCAAGAAACCACCCTTTCCAGCACTGAGCGGGCTTTACGGGAAACCCACGGTTATAAACAATGTGGAGACACTTTCGTGTGTGCCAGCCATAGTGAATAAGGGGGCAGAGTGGTTTGCATCCATAGGGCCTGAGAAGAGCCCCGGGCCAAAGATATTCGGCGTGAGCGGACATGTTAAAAGACCAGGTCTATACGAGCTTCCCATGGGCACACCGTTGAGGGAAATCATATACAAGCATGCAGGCGGTATAAGAGACGACAGAAAACTCAAGGCGGTTATCCCTGGCGGGGTGAGTGCCCCCATGCTTACAGAAAGAGAGCTCGATACCCCCATGGACTTCGATTCCCTCGCAAAGATAGGCAGTATGCTTGGTTCAGGTGGTGTGATAGTTATGGATGAGACCACATGTATGGTAAAGACCGCATACATAATAATGAGGTTTTTCAGCCACGAATCCTGCGGTAAGTGCACACCCTGCAGGGAGGGCACCACATGGCTTAAAAAGATAGTGCAGAGGATAGAGTATGGCAGGGGAATGCCAGGCGATGTGGAGCTTCTGGAAAGTCTCTGTAGCAATATATTCGGAAGGACATTCTGCCCCCTGGGAGATGGTGCGGTGATGGCCCTAAGGGGTGTGCTCAAAAACTTTAAAGAGGAGTTCCAGTACCATATAGAACACAAAAGGTGCATGGTCTGAAGATGGGCACAGGGCTTGTAACATTAAAGATAAATGGTAAAGAGGTTACCGTAAGGGAAGGCACCCTTATACTGGATGCTGCAAGGGAGGCAGGCTTTGATATACCCACATTCTGCTACCAGGCAGAGCTTTCAGGCCTTGGCTCCTGCAGGATGTGTCTTGTGGAGATAGAGGGACAGCGTAAACTCCAGCCCTCATGCATAACGCCCGTTATGCCTGATATGAGCGTGTTTACCGAGACCGAAACGATTAAAAGAACACGCAGTGCCATGCTAGAGTTTCTGCTCTCAAACCATCCGCTGGACTGCCCCGTGTGCGACAAGGGCGGAGAATGCGAACTGCAGGACCTTGTCTACAGACATGGCCCTCGCAAGGGTAGATTCACAGAGGATAAGGTGCGCCACCACGACAGGGACTACATCTTAAGCCCAGTTATAGTGAAGAACTCAAACAGGTGTGTGCAGTGTATGAGGTGTGTGAGGGTCTGCAAAGAGGTGGTTGGCAGGGGTGTGCTCGCTGCGGTGGGCAGGGGTGTGCACCAGGAAGAGACGAGTTTTATGAAAACAAGGCTCGATTGCGACCACTGTGGCATGTGCATAGAGGTATGCCCTGTGGGCTCCTTCATGAGGCTTCCCTACAGATACAAGGCAAGACCGTGGGACCTTGTAAGTGCAAAGAGCGTGTGTGGCTACTGTGGCACAGGATGCAGGCTGACACTTGAGAGAAGGGATGATACCGTGGTAAGGGCCATTGCACATCCAGAGGACGGGTTCAACCGCAAGCTTCTGTGTGCAAGGGGAAGGTTTGGCTACGATGTGGCAAACTCTGAGGAACGCATAAAGACACCCCTTCTTAAAGAAAGGGACGGCACATTCAGGCCCATATCCTGGGACAGTGCACTGGAACTGCTCAAGGAAAACATTTTGAGGGCAGGTGCAGAGAAGACAGCAGGTATTGCATCTGCAACACTCACCAATGAGGAGCTCTACCTCTTTCAGAAGTTCATGCGAAGGGTTGTGGGCACTCCGAATATTGACTCCACCTCGCGCTGGTCTGCAGAAAGTAGCCTTAAGTTCATAGAGGCAACTGGCATAAAAGAAGGAGCCAGCCCTGTGTATCGCTGTGCAGAAAGCGATGTGGTGGTTGTCCTCGGTGGACAGCTCTCAGAGGAAAACCCTGTAACAGACTACATAGTAAGGTACACACAGGGTGCAAGGCGAAACACCCTCGTTATAGCCTCGCCCAGGGGTATGAAGCTCGATAGCTCCGCACAGCTTTCTGTAAGGGTAAGACCAGGGACAACAGGGGCATTCATCACGGCACTTGTAAGGGCAATACTTGAGAAAAGGGAGGTCAGCATAGAGGGTGTGGAGAATCTGGGGGCACTTTCTGTGGAGGAACTCTGTAGTGTGAGTGGCACAAACGCAGATGATGTGCGCTGGATTGCACAGACACTTGTTGACGCAGGCTCTGTGGGAATACTTGCTGGTACAGACCTTTTAAGGTATGACGATGGCTCGGAGGAGCTGTGGGTGCTCACAGAGCTACTGAGGAAGGCTGTTGGAGATGTAAGCGTTCTGCCCTTCCTTGACAGGGCAAACCAGCGCGGGGCATGGGATATGGGCGTGCATCCATACCTTGAGCCAGGCTACAGACCCGCAGAAAAAAGAGGATGCGATGTGCACCGTATGGTGGAGCTTGCAGAGGCAGGTGGGCTCGGCTGTCTGTACATCATAGGAGAGGACATGGTGGGGCTTTATCCTGACAGGGCCCGCATAGAGGGTGCACTCTCAAAGGTTGACTTCTTTGTGGTGCAGGACTCCTTCATGACAGAGTCTGCACGCAGGGCCCACCTTGTACTGCCCATGGCACTGCAGGCTGAAAAAACAGGCACACTTACAAACCAGGAGGGCAGGATACAGCGAATAGAGCCTGTCAGAAACCCACAAGCGGATGTACAGACCGCACTGGACACAATAGCCCTGCTGGGAGACCTCATCGAAAGGGGCTTCCATGCGGGAGGACCCGTGGATGTGCTCGAAGAGATACGCAGAGAGGTTGCAGGCTATAGCGATGCTGGAGGCATGGAAACACTGAAGGGTGGCTCGCAGGTAAGGCCCGCAGGGTTAAGACCAGCGTTCAGCTACACCGTGCCCGAAAAGGGGCCTGAAGAGTTCTGGCTTCTTACGGGCAACCATCTGCTTCACGGGGCAAGACTGTCACAGCGCTCGGGTATACTGAAAGAACTTCTCGGAGAATGCATAGTGGAGATAGGTGGGCCTGCAGCAGAAAGGCTGGGGGTAACACAGGGAGAGCTTGTGGAGGTGGAGGCAGATGGCCACACAGAGAGGCTACCGGTGAGAATAAGAGAGGGCACCCCTGACGGCGTTGCCTTCATACCCGAGAACTTCGATGGAAAGCCTGCAAACAGATTTTTAACCAGAGACAGGGTTGTTTCCACAGTAAGGATAAGGGCATTAAAAAAACAGGGGGAATAAACCATGGTAGACCCTAACACATTACGCAATATTCCATTTTTTGCAGATCTTACAGAGTCAGAACTCGAGGTGATAAGCAAGATTCTTACCAAAAAGGAGTACAAACAGGGAGAGACCATATTCACAGAGACCTCGGACGGAGAAAGCCTCTACATACTCCGTAAGGGAGAGGTCAAGGCGTGCAAGATGGCCCCGGATGGTGAGCTCTTCACCCTGACCCTCATGAAGGAGGGCGAGATATTCGGAGAGATGAGCTTTCTTGACGGCAGACCACGCTCTGCAACCATAGTTGCCCTTTCAGACATAGAGGTCTATGTGCTCGAGAGAAAGGACTTTGAGACCCTCGTGGACAAACACCCGTGGATAGTCTACAAGCTACTTAAGAACATAGTGTTCGCCATACACAACATAGTAAGGGGCATGAACATACGCTACATAGAGATGATTAACTACATGTGGGGCAGAAAAAGGTAGACCATGACAGAGGCTTTTATAGAGGTTGCAATAATATTCGTAAAGGTGGTTGTGCTGGGCTTTATACTGTTCGGCCTTCCGCTACCCCTTACCTGGCTTGAACGCAAGATTGCAGGCCACATACAGGTAAGGCTCGGCCCCTTCAGGGTTGGCCCGCACGGCATACTACAGC
>JALUQR010000063.1 GCA_027017505.1 bacterium | reverse complement strand
TCCAGAGGTAGCCGTCCTCAACCACCACCCTGAAGGTCTTTATCCTTTCGTGCATCCTGCCTGTACCGTTACACAGGGTGCCTGTTTCCAGGTCTATACGCATGCTGTGAAGCGGGCATATGATGGTTGTGCCTGTGAGCATGCCCTCTGATATGGGCCCATCCCTGTGGGGACAGCGGTTCTCAAGGGCAAAGAACCTGTCCTGTCTGGTCCTGAAAAGGGCTATCTCTCTTTCTCCAAGCCTTACCCTTATGCCCGTACCACGGGGGATTGCATCGGGTCTGCATATCCTGTGTCTTTCCATTGTAAGGATTAACCTCCAGCAGTTACTGTAATGTAGTCCACAGAGTGTGTGGTAACGGAGTCTTTCTGCCAGGGGTTCTTCTCTATGGTGGACAGATAGAGCTCAAGCCTTTCGGTAAGCCCTCTTCTTACGCTTTCGTTCAGCACCTTTTCTTTTACCCTTTCCATGCCTATTCTTTCTATCCACTGTGAGGTTCGTTCTCCATAGAAGGCATCCTCTCTGTAGAACTGCACGAATGCCTTTACGAGTTCCACCACCTGGTCTTCCTCCTTAACCACTGTGAGAAGCTCTGCCACCTTTGTTCTCACCCCGCCGTTACCACCGCAGTATATCTCCCATCCGCCCTCTATTCCCACTATGCCTATGTCCTTTATGGTGGATTCTGCACAGTTTCTGGGGCATCCTGTAACCCCGAGCTTGAGTTTGGCAGGTGCCCATATGCCCTCAAGCTCTTTTTCAAGTCTTATACCGAGCTCCATTGATGGCTGGGTGCCGAATCTGCACCATCTTATGCCCACACAGGTCTTTACAGTTCTTAAGGCCTTTCCGTAGGCATGCCCCGATGGCATGCCCAGTGCCTGCCAGACCTCTGGAAGCAGTTCCTTTCTGACACCCAGGAGGGCTATCCTCTGTCCGCCTGTAAGTTTCAGACTCCTTATTCCGAACCTTTTTGCCACCTCAACGATGCGTTCAAGCTCCTCCACGGTTACAAGCCCTCCCCTTATACGGGGCACCACGGAGAATGTGCCATCCTTCTGTATGTTTGCATGGAGCCTTTCGTTACAGTGGCGTGAGTAGATATCATCGGTTGCCTCCCTGGGAAAGAAGAGTTTCACATAGTAGTTTATTGCAGGTCTGCACACATGACAGCCCTCTTTCTTCCAGTCAAGCTCTTTCATGACGCTGTCCACACTGAGAAGCCTTCTCTTTTTTATGGCATCCTTAAGTTCCCTGTGGCTGAGCTCTGTGCATTCGCACAGCGGGACCTCAAGCGGGGATTGTCTGAATGCCCCGCCGAGCACAGTTGCAAGAAGCTCGTCTATAAGCGGGCCACATCCGCCACAGGATGTGCCCGCACGGGTGTGTTTTGAGACCTCCTGACGGGTGGTAAGCCCCTTTTCGGTTATGGCATCCACTATCATCTTCTTTGTAATGCCGTTACATCCGCACACTATGGTGTCGTCAGTCATGAGCGATGTTACAGATACCCCTGAATGCCCCACATCACCGAGTGACGGGTTGTTGAAAAGTAGCACAGAGGGGTCTGTCTCAAGCTCCTTGCCCTCCTGTATGAGCTTCATAAGATACGGCCCTATGGAGGTATCTCCGAAGAGCACAGCCCCGCAGAGGGTGTTGTCCTTCAGCACAAGTTTCTTGTATATGCTTCTTGTCCTGTCCATGTATTCTATGGTGTCTCCTGCATCTGAGTCTATGGTGCCAACGGAGAACACATCCACCCCTTCAACCTTGAGTTTCGTTGCAATTGGTGGCTCTGTGAAGCTCTTAAAGCCCTGTCCTGTCAGATGATAGGCAAGGATTTTTGCCTGCTCGAAAAGCGGGGCCACAAGCCCGTAGGTTCTGCCCCTCCACTCACAGCACTCACCCACGGCGTATATGGAGGGGTCTGTTATGGTCTGCATGTAGTCGTTCACCACAACACCCCTTCTGCAGAAAAGGCGCATCCTTCTGGCAAGCTCTATGTTTGGCCTTATACCGCAGGCTATAACCACCATCTGGCAGATGAGCTCCTTTGAGTCCTTAAACCTCACACCCTCCACCCTCTCATCGCCCACAATCTCCTCTGTAAGGGTGGAAAGGAGAAACCTTATGCCCTCCTTTTCGAGCTCCCTTTTGAGCAGTGTGCCTGCGACCTCATCGAGCTGAAGGTTCATAAGCGTGGGCTGGTCATGCACCACAACCACATCAAGCCCCTGTTTTCTGAGCCCCTTTGCAGCCTCAAGCCCCAGTAGCCCTCCTCCTATGACCACTGCCCTCCTTGCCCTCCTTGCGTGCTCCAGTATGCGTTTGCAGTCTGCCATGTCCCTGAAGGTGTAAACCCCTTCCTTGTCCGTACCCTTTATGGGTGGTATGAACGGGACAGAGCCAGTTGCAAGTATGAGAAAGTTGTAGTCCTCCTCTGTGCCGTCCTGTGCAATAACCTTTCTCCAGCCACGCTTAACATCCACCACCTCTTTACCAAGGTGTAGCCTTATACCGTGCTCCGTGTACCACTCAGGGGGATGAAGCACTATCTCTTCAGGGCTCTTCTGGCCTGCAAGCACCGAGGAGAGAAGAATCCTGTTGTAGTTGGGATAGTTCTCCTTACCGAATATGGTTATTTCGAACATATCAGGGGCTATCTGGATTATCTCCTCGATGGCCTTCATACCGGCCATGCCACAGCCCACCATCACAAGCTTCTTTTTCATGAGAAGCCATTACCTCCTTTATTTAAGATTTTTTGAAAGACACCGCTGTCCTGGAAGCATAAAAACACAGGAGGAAAAAGGGGTACACCACGGTGTGCCTGTCTGCTGTGTAATGCAATAGCTGTGCCACCAAAAAGAGGGGGTAAAAGGGGCCTCCATGCACCATCTGTGTGCAGGTATATGCTGGATGTGCACAGAAAATAGGCAGAAGAATAGGGCCTACTTGCTCATGGATGCGAGGAACTCCTTGTTGGTCTTTGTGTGTTGCATCTTATCGAGCAGAAACTCCATGCTCTCTATGGGGTTAAGTGGCTGGAGCACCTTTCTGAGAATCCAGATTCTGTTGAGGTCTTCCTTTGGAAGGAGGAGTTCTTCCTTTCGTGTGCCTGATTTGTTGAGATCTATGGCTGGGAATATGCGTCTTTCTGCGAGCTTGCGGTCAAGCACAAGCTCCATGTTGCCCGTTCCCTTGAACTCTTCGAATATGACCTCGTCCATACGACTGCCCGTTTCTATAAGAGCTGTTGCTATTATGGTGAGGCTTCCGCCCTCCTCGATGTTTCGTGCTGCACCGAAGAAGCGTTTTGGCTTGTGCAGGGCATTTGAGTCCACACCACCTGATAGCACCTTTCCACTTGGTGGCACTATGGCATTATATGCCCTTGCAAGGCGTGTGATACTGTCAAGAAGTATCACCACATCGTGATGGTGTTCCACAAGCCTTTTTGCCTTCTCAAGCACCATCTCTGCAACCTGCACATGGCGCTGTGCGGGCTCATCAAAGGTGGAGCTTACAACCTCTCCCTTTACAGACCTTTCCATGTCAGTGACCTCTTCGGGTCTCTCATCTATGAGAAGCACTATGAGTATGATTTCAGGGTGATTCTTCTCTATGGAATTTGCTATGTTCTGCAGTATGGTGGTCTTACCTGCCCTTGGGGGAGACACTATAAGCCCCCTCTGCCCCTTGCCTATGGGGGTGAATAGGTCCATCACCCTCATGGAGATATCCCCACCAGGGGTCTCAAGCTTTATCCTCTCCTGTGGATACAGGGGTGTGAGGTTATCGAAGAGTATCTTTTCCTTTGCAACCTCAGGGTCTTCGTAGTTGAGTTTTTCCACCTTAAGAAGGGCAAAATACCGCTCGCCCTCCTTTGGCGGGCGTATCTGGCCCGAGATGATATCCCCTGTTCTCAGGTTGAACTTCCTTATCTGAGAGGGAGACACATATATATCGTCAGGCCCTGGCAGATAGTTGTAATCAGGTGCCCTCAGAAACCCGAAGCCATCTGGAAGTATCTCAAGGACCCCCTCACCTGTTATAACCCCGTTCTGCTCGCTCTGGGCCTGGAGTATGGCAAAAATAAGGTCCTGCTTGCGCATCGAGGATGCACCCTCAATGTTGTACTTCTTTGCAAGGTTTGTAAGCTCGCTAATCTTCTTCTCCTTAAGCTCCTTCAGGTTCATAGACTTCTCCCCTGACATATTTGGTTTTTAAGGATTTTTGAGACAATCAAACTCGAGGATTTGTGGTTAGTATTCAACTTCTTTCGTTACGGTTTTAAGGATTTTTCTTCCTGCGGACTTCAGACCTTCCGGGATTGAATCTGTTCGTAAGATATGCTGGAATACTATGACAATCCATATTGAAGGGTACTTTCAGAATATCATCATTTTCTTACCATGTCAACCCCTTTTTGATTTAAACCCCTCCTTTTCGAGTGTTTTAAGTTTTCTGTAAAGGTTTTCCACCTCTCGGATGGTCTCCTCAAGGCTACGGGAGTTATCTATGACGAAGTCCGCATAGGAGAGTTTTTCCTCCTGTCGCATCTGGGCAAGAAGTCTTCTTCTTACAGCGTCCTCTGTAAGGGAGAACTTCTTCATCGCCCTCTGTATCTTCTGCTCTTCGGTGGCGGTAACAACCACTATGATGTCTGCCCTTCTGTGAAAGCCTGCCTCTATGAGAAGTGCTGCATCAATCACTATTATAGCACGGGGTGAGCTCTTCTCAATAAGGGCTATCCTGCGTTCTATCTCCTCCAGTATGCGCGGGTGTGTTATGGCATTGAGCCTTTCGAGTTTTTCCCTGTCTCTGAAGACCACCTCACCGAGTTTTTTTCTGTCAATGGAGCCATCTTTGAGCAGTATTCCTGTGCCGAACTCCTCCACTATTTCCTTCCAGGCAGGCCGTCCCTTCTCTATAATCATGTGGCCTATGGCATCTGCATCTATTATGTGTGCCCCGAGCTCTTTAAGCCTTGAGGCAACGGTGCTCTTTCCGCTTGCCATACTGCCTGTAAGCCCCACAACTATTGCCATGGCTTACCCCTTTAACATGACCATGTTGAGCTGTCTGCCTGTTGTCTTCTCCTTTCTGTAGGAGAAGAAACTGTCCACACTGCAGGCGGTGCATATATCCACCATCTCTATATCCTTCAGGCCCTCTCTTTCAAGAAGCCAACGGTTTATGAGCCTGAGGTCAAGCGAGCCCCTTCGGTGCTCAATGCCAGGTGCCTCGGGAAAGG
>JALUQR010000062.1 GCA_027017505.1 bacterium | reverse complement strand
TAAGTATGTAACAATAAAGGACACCATAAAGGGCTTCAAGGAAATCGTGGAGGGCAAACACGACGACATACCAGAGCAGGCATTCTACATGGTGGGAACCATCGAGGAGGCCCTTGAGAAGGCAGAAAAACTCAAGGCACAGGTGTAAAAGATGGCAGGAGTTTTTCTACTCGAGATAGTAACCCCTCAGAAGGTGGTGCTCTCAAAAGAGGTGGAAGAGGTTACAGCCCCTGGAAGAGAGGGAGAGTTCGGTGTCCTAAGAGAACACACCCCCTTTATAACCATCCTCAAGCCAGGCAGAGTTGTCTGGAAAAGCGGGGCGGAAAAGGAGACCATCGTGGTGGATGGTGGGTTTGCAGAGGTCTGGCCAGACAGAACCAACCTTCTTGTAAACACCGCTGTAAGAAAACAGGAGGTGGACACCGAAAGGGTAAAAAGAGAGCTTAAAGAGGCAGAGGGGGTTCTCTCAGGTCTTAAAGAGGATGAGCCTGAATACAAAAAAACTGCCAGCAGGGTGGAATTCCTGAAACTCCAGCTTGAACTTGCAGAGGGAAGGCTCGACTAAGAGGACTTCTTCTTTGCAACAAATGCTATGCGCACCTTGCCATCCTTTACAACGGTGCGGGGCTCCACATCCTTTATGCCACGGCTCTCCTGAAGCTTTCGTTTCTGCTCCTCTATGGTCTTTTTAAATCTTTCAAAGGATATCTCTGCGCTGGCTCCCTGATGCTGTTTTTTAAGGTTAATGTACTCCTCATAGACCTTTTTAAGCGGGTCATCAGGGGCAGGGGTTTCCCCTTGTACGGGTCTTTCAACAGATACAAAGGCACCTGTTTCAGGGCTTCTTCTAAGGCGCCCTTCCTCCATGGCACGGAGCATGCGGTTCCAGTACTGCCTGTAAGAGTTGAATGTGGCAACCACGGTGTTGAGCCTGAACTTAAGGGCAGTGTTGTTTATGGGTGTTGAGGTGTAACGAAGGATGGCACGCTCAACCTCTCTTCTCAGCTCAAGGGGCTCGCGGTCAAGAATACGGCTGAAGTACTGCTCGTACTCGCGCTTCAGACGCATGATGTTCTGATAAAGGGTCTCTATATCCTCTCTGGTAACAGTCATAAATGAATATATAACAGAGAGGAAGGGGTTTTTCAAAGCATTTTATTGCTTGTAGGAAAAAGCTATCCTCTGGTATAATTCCTTAGATTATGAAGGCCCTCTCGGTCATAGTGCTTGCAGGTGGCAAGGGTAAAAGGATGCGTTCAGGGCTTGCCAAGGTTCTGCATCCTCTGTGTGGCATGCCCATGGGAAGGTATCCACTGTTAAGTGTTAAGCCCTTAAGACCTGAAAGGATAGTCATACTGGTAGGGCACGATGCAGAAAGGGTAAGGGAGATATTTCCTGAGCCCAACCTTGTATTTGCCCATCAGCGGTTTCAGCTCGGCACAGGCCATGCGGTTGCCTGTGCCATGGAAGAGCTCAAGGGGTTTAAAGGAGATGTGCTCGTTCTATCAGGTGATGTGCCCCTTATAACCACAACCACACTCAGGGCACTGGTTAAATTCCACAGAAGAGAGAAAAACACCCTTACATTCATATCAACCATAGTTGAGGAGCCCACTGGATACGGGCGTGTGCTCAGGGATGAAGAGGGCAGGGTCTGCGGTGTGGTGGAAGAGGCAGACCTCAAGGAGCATGAAAAGGCCCTTCCAGAGATAAACGCGGGTATATATGTGTTCGATTCAGAGTTTTTAAGGGAAAACCTCGGAAGGCTTGAAAGGCTCAACAGCCAGGAGGAATACTACCTTACAGACCTCATACAGATGGCCTTTGAGCAAAACGCAAGGGTCTCTGCCCTCACCCATCATGACCCCGCAGAGGTCATGGGCGTAAACACAAGGGTGGAGCTTTCAGAGGCAGAAAAGCTCATGCAGAAGAGAATTCTAAAGGAGCTCATGCTCTCAGGGGTTACCATAAAAGACCCCTCAAACACATACATAGACTACGGCGTGAAGGTTGGCAGAGACACAGTCATACAGCCAGGTGTATGCCTTTATGGCAGAACCACCATAGGCAGGGCCTGCATAATAGAAGAGTGGGTTAAGATAACAGACTCACACATAGGCGATGGCACCATCATAAAGAGCTTTACAGTTATAGAGGACTCCCGTATAGGCAGGTCTGCCTCAATAGGCCCGTTTGCAAGGCTCAGACCAGAGTGCAGGATAGATAACAGCGTGCGCATAGGTAACTTCGTTGAGGTCAAAAAGAGCCATATAAAAGAGGGAACCAAGGCAAACCACCACTCATACCTTGGCGATGCAACCATAGGAAGGGGCGTGAACATAGGTGCAGGCACCATAACATGCAACTACGATGGCAGAAAGAAACACCGCACCATAATAAAAGACGGTGCCTTTATAGGAAGCGATACTCAGCTTGTTGCTCCCGTAACGATTGGAAAGAATGCCTACATAGGGGCAGGCTCAACCATAACCAGGGATGTGCCTGATGGAGCACTCTCACTTTCAAGGCCTGAACAGAAGGTCATAAAGGGCTGGGTGAAAAGACACCTTTCAGGAAGGTAACATGTGCGGAATAGTTGGTTACATAGGCCCGAGAAACGCAATGGATGTGATAATAGAGGGGCTGAGAAGGCTTGAGTACAGGGGATATGACTCTTCAGGGCTTGTTGTCATAGATGAAGAAAAGAGGTTTGTAAGATACAGAAGCCCTGGCAAGATAGAGAACCTCGTGAGCATGATAAAAGACAGCCCTGAGGAAAGCCACATAGGCATAGGGCACACCCGCTGGGCAACCCATGGCAGACCCACAGAAGAAAATGCCCATCCACACATGGTGGATGGTGTTGCGGTGGTGCACAACGGAATAGTGGAGAACTACCTTAAGCTCAAGGCAGAGCTTAAAAAAGAGGGTGTAAGGTTCAGCTCAGATACAGACACAGAGGTTCTTGCACATCTTATTGCAAGAAGCCTTGAGAAAACAGCAGACCTTGAACGCGCTGTAAGAGAGGCACTCAGGCCTGTAAAGGGCTCCTATGCCATAGCGGTTATAAGCACACAGGAGCCAGATAAAATCATAGGTGCAAGAAAGGAGTGCCCCCTTGTTGTTGGCCTGGCAGATGATGAGGCCATGCTCTCTTCAGACCTTCCTGCCATACTCAACATAACCCGAAGGGCTGTCTTTCTTGACGATGGAGAGCTTGTGGTGATAACCCCATCGGGTGTGAGGGTGACAGACCTTGAGGGAAAAGAGGTGGAAAAACCCGTAAAGACCATAGACTGGAGCCCTGTTATGGCAGAAAAGGGTGGTTATCGCCACTTCATGCAGAAGGAGATATTCGAACAGCCCCGTGCCATAACAGATACCTTCAGGGGTCTCCTCGTAGAGGAAGAGGGCGATGTGTTCCTTAACGGCTTCAACCTTGATGTATCCACCACAGACAGACTCTACATAGTTGCATGTGGCACATCCTGGCATGCAGGGCTTGTGGGAAAGTTTCTCTTTGAAGAGCTCTCACGCATACCCACAGAGGTTGACCTTGCCAGTGAGTTTCGCTACCGCTCTCTCCTCATAACAGAAAGAACCATCGTTATGGCCATATCCCAGTCAGGCGAGACCGCGGATACCCTCTCAGCAGTGAGGGAGGCAAAAAAAAGGGGTGCAACCGTTGTTGCCATAACCAATGTGGTTGAAAGTAGCCTTGCAAGGGAAAGCCACTGGACATTCTACACCCACGCGGGCCCTGAGATTGGCGTTGCATCCACAAAGGCATTTACAACACAGCTTGTTGCACTCTTTCTTATGGCACTTCACATGGGAAGAACAAGGGGTGTTCTCGATAAAGACAGGGGCACAGAGCTTATAGGTGAGCTTCTTTCCATACCCTCAAAGGTGGAGGACGCACTCGACACAGAAGAGACTGTAAAGAGGATAGCAAAGAAGTATGCGGGTTATAAAAACTTCCTCTATCTTGCAAGGGGCATAAACTATCCCATAGCACTTGAGGGAGCGTTGAAGCTTAAGGAAATCTCCTACATACACGCAGAGGGTTATCCTGCAGGAGAGATGAAACACGGCCCCATAGCCCTTATAGACGAGGACATGCCAGTTGTTGTGCTTGCCCCGAAGGACGGACTGTATCCAAAGATACTGTCCAACATGGAAGAGGTGAGGGCAAGGGATGGAAGGCTTGTATGTCTTGTTGACGGAGATAACACCGAGGCCATCGAAAAGGCAGAGGATGTAATAAGGATACCACGCACCATACCACATCTTACACCTGTGGTCATGGTTGTGCCCCTACAGCTTCTTGCCTACCACATAGCGGTGCTCAAGGGCACGGATGTGGACCAGCCAAGAAACCTTGCAAAAAGCGTTACAGTGGAATAATCAATGAGTATGGCAACACACATAGGAATGGTTGTCTTTGGTTATCTTCTGGGTTCTGTGCCCGTTGGTGTGGTGGTTGGAAGGCTACTTTACGGGGTTGACCCCAGAACCGCTGGAAGCAGAAACATAGGGGCAACCAATGTGACCAGGGTTGCGGGCAGAAAGGCAGGGCTTATAACCCTTGCAGGAGACATCCTCAAGGGCACACTGCCTGTTGTAATGGCAATGGCACTCGGGCTTGAACCCCTGTGGGTGGCTCTCTCAGGGTTCAGTGCGTTCGTGGGGCATCTTTTCCCCCTCTTTCTTGGCTTTAAGGGTGGAAAGGGTGTTGCAACTGCCTGCGGGATGTTTCTTCCCATCGTGCCACTGCCACTTCTTATAAGTGCCCTCGTTTTTGCAGGACTTGTGGCAGTTACACGGTATGTGTCAGTTGGCTCAATGACAGCTTCAGTTGCACTGCCACTTTTCATATACCTTACGGGTGGAAACAGAGAGTATGTGTGGATAGCGGTGGTGGTCTCACTGCTGGTAATAATAAAACACAGGGATAATATAGAGAGACTGCTCAGGGGAGAGGAAAACCGCTTCAGCCTTTCTGAAAAAAGGAGGTAGCACATGCCACATAGCGGTCAAGCTCTGTGCGTGTGTTCATCTCTGTTACGGTTACAAGTATGGAGCCCTTAAGCTGGGGATAAAACCTTTCAAGGTTGAGCCCGCCGATTATGTTCTCTTTCAGCAGGGCCCTTAAAAAGGCAGAAGCATCCTTCACCGTTATGACAAACTCGTTGAATGTGGGCGAGCTGAATGCCACCTTTATGCCATCTATGGCAGAGAGTTTCTCTTTGAGATACTCTGTAG
>JALUQR010000061.1 GCA_027017505.1 bacterium | reverse complement strand
ATACACCATGCGGTTGCCCCACTCGGGCTCGTAGTTTATGCTGAAGGGCGCAGGGGCTGTAATCTTCATTGAAAGAATCCTCTGTGCCTCATCCTCAAGCGGATAGGGCACCCACACCCTCAACCTGTCCGCATCTGAAGGCACATCCCTTACCTCCACGATGTAACTCACACTAACCCTCCTTACCGCCTCTGCCAGTACATCAGCGGTAAAGACAAAAAAGACCACAATGGATAACAAACCCGAAACAATGACCCTTGCTGACACCCCGCACCCTCCTTTCAACATTGTTTTTCACTGTATCTTATGACAGATATTCATCTATAAGTCAAATTGATTATTTAAATACATTTCTGTCAAGATATGCCCTGTATCAATAAAGTGTCATGCACACAAACACTGCGGTCAACACTGCAATTGTGCCTGCGAGCATGGTGATTTTTTTTGCATCTTCTATGTGGCGTGGCGTGGGTGTGGAGTTTCCGCCGATGGTGGGTCTTTCGTGAAGCCCGTCGCTGTAGAGGGCTGGTCCACCGAGTTTTATGTTGAGCACACCTGCTATAAAGCTTTCAGGGTGTGCCGAATTTGGGGACGGGTGTTTGAGCCTGTCTCTTAGGGCTATCTTAAGTCCACGCAGTGCGTTGTAGCCAAGAAGTGTGGATGCAAGAAAGAGAACGGGTATGGATAGTCTTGCGGGTATGAAGTTTAAAAGGTCGTCTGCCCTTGCGGATGGTCTGCCAAGCAGTATGTATTCTGGGCTACGGTAACCGACCATTGAGTCAAGGGTGTTTACCGCCCTGCATGTTATCATACATCCTGTGGCAAAAACCACCTCGTTGTAGCCTGCAAGGTGGGCAAGGGTGGCACCTGCAACAAACCACACAAGTGGAGATAGAAGCCCATCCACAAATCCCTCTGCAAGGCTTTCCACCGTTGCCCTTGAGAGTTCCTCCACACCGAGCCTGTCTGTAATCCTTCCCACTATGAGGGCCGTCCCCTTTCTTGCACTGGCAAGGTCTTCCCTTTCGAGGGCGTTCTTTACCGGCTCCACATGGTCAAACATATCCCTGAAGGCAATCATCGAGTACACCCAGTACACATCCCACACACTCTCAAGAGCAACCATGGCGAGAAGATGGTGGCCTGCAATGTAGATGGCAAGTGTAAGCCCGGCGGTAAGGATAAGGAGCACGGCCCCTGCGGTGGTTGTGGCAGAACCCTTTCTTAAAAAACCTTCCACAGTTTCTATGAATCTACCGATGAGTCTTACAGGATGGAGTCTGTAGGGCGGGTCTCCCAGAAGAAGGTCTGCTATGAATGCCACTGCAAGAACCAGTCCTACCTCCATTGTGTGGTTATCTCCCCCAGTGCTTTAAGGAGTGCATCGTTTTCGTGTGGCATCTTTATGGCAAACCTGAAGTAGCCTGCCTCAAGGGAGGGAAAGTTTCTGCAGTCGCGTATGTATATACCCCTTAAGAGAAGCTCCCTTACAAGATGGTCAAGCTCTTCTGTGAGGTGCCACCTTGCAAGAAAGAAGTTTGCCCTTGTGGAAAATAGCTCCACACCTGGCAGTTCCCTTATTGCCCTTTCGAGCCTCTTTCTTTCTTCCTTTATGAGAATGCGGGTTTTCTCCTCGTAGTTCTGGCATGCAAGAAGCCCCTCTACTGCAAGCTCTGCAGGGGTGTTCACAGTCCAGGGTGGCTTACACCTTCTCACCCTTTCTGCAAGCTCTGGAGGTGCAATGAGAGCACCCACCCTCAGGCCAGCGAGTGCGTAAAATTTTGTCAGTGAATGGAGTATAACGAGATTTCCGTATCTCTGGATGTCCTGTATGAGGCTTTCCTCTGGAAAGCCCTCTGCAAACTGGATGAATGTCTCATCCACAACCACTGTGGTGTGGGGAAATCTCTTAAGTAGCTCAAGGACAATCTCCCTCGGTATCAATGTGCCCGTGGGGTTGTTGGGTCTGCAGAGCCAGAGCATATCTGTGCCCCTCAGGGAGGAGAAAAACTCTACAGAGCTTACCTCAAACCTGGATGAGGGCTTAAGCCACAGTGGCCTTATGGTACTGCCACAGAGGGTGAGGGCATGAGAATAGTTATAGAATGTGGGCATGACAACGCACACACGGGCAGGTCTTAAAAGCTGTGGCAGAAGATATATGAACTCCATTGAGCCACAGCCTGCAACAACGCATTCCTCTGGCACGGAGAACCTTTTTGAGTAAAACTCCACCACCTTTCTGCCATCCGCAGATGGATAGGCCTCCACCAGGCGCTTTGTATTCTTCCATGCCTTGAGTGCCTCCGGGGGGTGTCCCAGCGGGTTTGTGTTCACACTAAAGTCCACCACGGCCCTCCGGGGTATGTGAAACCTCCTGAATGCGTCTTTAATGTCTCCACCGTGTCTGTGGTATATCCCCTCATCCATTGAAAACCTGCCTTTTATTAAAGGGTCTGCCTTTCTGAAAGAATAACCACCGAAACCACCATTGTTACCACCTCAACGAGTTCTGATGTTGCACCGAGCACATCGCCTGTAACACCACCTATTCTTACGAGTGCAATCCAGCCCACACACACGGTAACCACCATACCTGCAATAAGAAGCCCCATTGCGGTTATACCTCCCAGAGGATACAGAAGTATCACACTTACAAGCAGTGCCACACCTCCATCAAGGGGTCTTACACCATCCACAAATGCCCTGCCTGTGCCCCCTTCAGGCCGTGCGTACTTAAGTGTTGATGCAAGAAGGACCATTGATGTTCTGGAGACCACATACGGTGGCACAACAGACCACAGCAGACCCGCCCCTGCAAGGTAGGCAACCGAGATGAGCTTTGTTGCAAGAACCGTTACCACTGCAACCACACCGAAGGTTCCCACCGCTGAGTCTTTCATTATGGAAAGTCTGCTCTCTTTTGTGCTTCCGCCGAGCAGTCCATCAAATGTATCTGCAAGGCCATCCATGTGGAGCCCGCCTGTGAGCACCACCCCTGATAGCACAACCGAAAGTGCAACAAACCAGCTGAACCCCCCGCCTGTTATGTACTCCACCCCAAGGCCCACAGCCCACACCCCCACTCCCAGAACAAGACCAACCACTGGAAACCAGGGCAGTGTGGCCCTTGCGTCTATGGAGTCCGTCCACAGTGGCAGTACGGTGAGTGTGGAAAGGGCTCCAGCAAGGCCCTTTATGTATTTATTCTTTCTTTTCAATCCCTGCCCTCTGACACACCTGCGGACCTGAAGGTGGCCATCTCGTTGTATATCCTTACCGATGCTTCCACCACATCCATGGCAAGGGCTGAGCCTGTGCCCTCACCAAGGCGCATGTTAAGGTCCAGTATGGGTTTTACACCCAGTTTTTCGAAGAACGCCCTGTGTCCCTTCTCTTCAGAGCGGTGGCTGAAAAAGAGATACTCCTTTACATGCTCGCACATCTTCATTGCAACAAGGGCACCTGCTGTGGATATAAACCCATCAACCACCACTGCCATCCTCTCGTGCACACCGCCGAGTACAAGCCCTGTTATACCTGCTATCTCAAGTCCACCCACCTTTGCGAGCACATCCAGCGGGTCACCAAAGGGTGAGTTCACCTCTATGGCCCTCTTTATAACCTCAATCTTTCTTCTGTAGGTCTCATCATCCACGCCTGTGCCCCTTCCTGTAACATCCTCCACTGGTAGTCCCAGTAACACCGCAAAGATGGCAGAGGATGGGGTGGTGTTACCTATACCCATCTCTCCTGTGCCGAGGATTGTAACCCCATCTTTTTTTGCCTTCCTTGCAAGTTCTATACCCACGCATACAGCCCTTTCTGCCTCCTGGATGCTCATTGCAGGCCCCCTGGTGATGTTTGCCGTACCCCTTCTTACCTTTCTGTGTATAAGCCCCTCTATGTCCTGCAGGTCTCCATCCACACCCACATCCACTATGGAAAGTCCTGCTCCCACACACCCTGCGAGCACACACACCGCCGCCCCGCCTGATACCATGTTCCTTACCATCTGCAGGGTAACCTCCTTTGGAAAGGCAGAAACACCCTCTTCTGTAACCCCGTGGTCTCCCGCAAAGGTGAATATGTGTTTTTTACCCAGCCTGGGTTTATCCGTGCCTGTTACAAGGCAGTACTGTTTTGCTATCTCCTCAAGTCTGCCAAGGCTTCCCCTGGGTTTGGTAAGGCTATCCAGGTGTTGCTGTACACTCTGCTCTATATGCCTGCTAACAGGCACTATACCGTGGAGTGTGTCCTTGAGAAGTCCCATATCTGTTTAAACCTCCTTTAGTTTTCAGGTCCCCTCCCTGTTATGACCCTTTACAAACAGGGGAATACCGCTTATCATGAATATCACCTCATCTGAAAGCTCTGCGACAGTGCGGTTTATCCTTCCGCTGACATCCACAAACCTTCTTGTCTTCTCTGATACAGGCACAACACCCATGCCGAGCTCTGTTGTAACCACTATGGTATGGCACGGACAGCCCTTCAGTGCGGTAAGGAAGTCCTCCATGAGGGCATCGAGTCTTTCCCGTTCTCTGTGAAATATGTTTCCAAGCCACAGGGTGAGACAGTCTATGACCACCGCATCTGCCCTGAACCCCCTTTTTGCCTCCTTAAGCACACTGCCTATATGTAGGGGTTCTTCCACCGTGGTGTAGGTGGAGTCTCTCTCTTTTCTGTGTCTTTCTATTCGTATTCTTAGCTCTTCGTCAAAGGGCTCTGCGGTTGCAATGAAGAGCTTACTGCGGTAGTTATCTGCAATCTTAAGTGCCTGTGCACTCTTACCGCTTTTCATCCCCCCTGTTATGAGTGTTATCCTTGGCATAGCTTACTCCTTCTGTATTTTTTGCATGCGTCAATGAAGCTCAGGGGAACATCCCTGTTGCAGGCCCAGTGTGTGTGCACATAGCTTGCAACCACATTTTTTACCCTGTAGCCCTCCTCCACAAGCTCACCCGTTCTAACAGACCTCAGCCTGTATATCCTTTCGAGTCTTCCCCTGGGCACAAGCTCTGAGTATCTGAACTGGTGTCCCCTCATGCGTGTGCCCTTATGGCCGAGTATGGAATCCTCTGTGGTTTCAACCTCCACATATCCCAGGGCCCTCAGGGTGGTGTGCATAACGCACTCTGCCTGCAGGAGGCCTGCCATGGGAAAAAACCTTCCGTCTGTGAGTGTTACACCCTCTGTAAGGTAAATAAGCCCGCCACATTCTGCATACACGGGTATGCCAGAGAGGGCAAGCTTTCTTACGCTTTCAAGCATGC
>JALUQR010000060.1 GCA_027017505.1 bacterium | reverse complement strand
CAGAAGGGCTGGAAGCCCTGCCTTTTTAATCTTCTCTATGGACGCCTCCATGTTGTAGTTCACACGGTGGAAACTAACCTGGGCTTTTGATGTGTCGTAAATCAGAAAGGAGCTTCTCGGATCTCCATCGCGTGGCTGACCCACACTGCCAGGGTTTATAAGGTAAAGGGTGTCTTCCTCGAGCACAAGGGGGTTTGAAAGGGTGGAGCTTATGGAGCCATCCTTCTTTGTGTAGGCAATCCTCACATGGGTGTGGCCAAAAAAGACTATGCGGGGAAGGTTCTCTGTCTCCATGAGTCTAAAGTTGTACTCTGCCTCGAGCTCTGAAAATATGTAGCTGTCTGTTGAGTCTATCCAGCCGTGGACACACATAAATCCTCCATCCCTTTCTATGTGGCGCGGTGGCAGGCCCCTGAGGAACTCTCTGTGGTTTTCCTTTATGACCTTTCGGGTCCAGAACACCGCGTACTGGGCTACGGGGTTGAAGTCTGTGGGCTCCTCAAGCCCTGCAACACGGCTGTCATGGTTGCCCATTATGGATGTAATCTTCTGTTTTTTTATTATCTCCACACATTCGTTCGGGTTTGCATTGTAACCCACGATGTCTCCAAGGCAGAGTATGCGCTCTGCACCAAGAGAGTCTGCCTCTTTAAGGACTGCCTGAAGGGCTTCAAGGTTGGAGTGTATGTCAGAGAGTATGGCGTATCGCATGGGTCAGCCCTGTGGTTTTTTTCAGAACAGCTCGGGCATAGAAGATGGCTCTTCTATTCCCAGGCTGGGGGGTTTTTCCTCCTCTGTGTCTATGAGGAAGAAGTCCTCATCAGCTGGAAGACCCTCTGAGCTTGAAAACTTCGTTGGTGCGGTGCCCACCTTGAAGACCTCAAACACAGGGTTCTTCGTTGATGGTGTTGCAAGAAGCCCTGTTTCGGGGTCTATCTTTACGAACTCCACGCCATCAGGTATGGGGAAGTTCTCTGGCGGGGTGTCTTTGAGTGCCTCTTTCATGAAGCGCACCCATATGGGTGCTGCGGCGCGTGAGCCTGTCTCGTTTTTACCCAGGGGACGCTCGTCATCATACCCCACCCACACACCTGCAACGAGCCCTGGCACATAGCCTATAAACCAGGCATCGTTCAGATTGTTTGTTGTGCCAGTTTTGCCTGCAACAGGTCTTTTAAGTGCCCGTGCCCTCCAGCCCGTACCCCTTTCAACAACACCCTGCAGGAGGTTGGTTATTATGTATGCGGTCTGGGGGCTTATGGCATACTCTGTCTGTGGGGTGTGTTCCTCAAGCACATTGCCGTATCTGTCCTCTATGCGGGTTATAAAGATTGGTTGAGGCCTTTTGCCCAGGTTTGCAAATGTTGCGTAGGCACGCACAAGCTCAAGCAGACTCACCCCTGAGGAGCCAAGGGCTATTGAGAGGTCCCTTGAGAGGGGAGACTCTATGCCCAGCTTTCTTGCGTAGGAGACCACATAGTCCACACCTATGCTTTTGAGCACCTTTACGGTTACCACATTGCGGGACTTTGCCAGTGCCTCCCTTATGGTGGTGGGTCCGTGAAAGCGTTCCTCAAAGTTGCGGGGCTTCCAGTCAAGCCCCTTGCCCTCTTCCTTTACCTCTTCGAAGACAAGTGGAGAGTCAACCACCACAGTTGCAGGTGTGAAACCCCTGTCAAGCGCGGCTGCGTATATTATGGGTTTGAACGCAGAGCCAGGCTGTCTGCGTGACTGCATTGCACGGTTGAACTGGGTTTTGGAAAAATCAGAGCCACCCACCATGGCAAGCACATGGCCTGTGTGGGGCTCCATAACAATGAGTGCTGCCTCAACAAGGGGCTCCTGCTCAAGAGAGCAGGGAATGAGCATGTGGTCCTCCTCTGGAAGGCTCTTTATCCTCACCTCTATAACATCACCAGGATGAAACAGATGCAGTGGGTTGGTAACTATCTGTCCACCGTCAGGGTCATCGGTGGGGTTGTAAAGTCTTGCCCACTTGAGGTCCTGATACCTCACTATACCCCTGTGGGATGTGCCTATGGCAACCACAATGGCCCTTTCCTTCGGGTCTGTGCCCAGAACAAGGGCCTTGTAGACCCTTCCTGGCTCAAGGGGATGTCTCTTTATCTCCTCGTCCACCTTCTTGAGAAACGGGGCTATCTCCTCACGGGTAAGAAGAATCTTCTCAGGGCCTCTGTAGCCACGCCTTTTATCATAGGCCCTTCTTCCGTAGTCCACCGCCTGGTTTGCAAGCTTCTGTAGGGTTACATCCAGTGTGGTGTATATCTTGAGCCCCCCCTTGTAGAGCATGGAATCTCCGTATCTTTCCTCCACATACCTTCTCACATACTCTGTAAAGTAGGGGCCAACCCAGAGGTTTTTCGGCCTGCGGGGCTTGAGCACCAGTTTCTCACGCAGGGCGTCTTCTGCCTGTTTGCGGTTTATAAAGCCCTCCTCAAGCATGCGTTTTATAACAAACTCCTGACGCATGCGTGCAAGTGAGGGATTCGTGTAGGGCGAATAACGGCTGGGTGCCTTCGGAAGCCCTGCAAGAAGGGCTGACTCTGCTATGGTGAGCTCACTTACATCCTTGCCAAAGTATATCTCACTTGCAGCCTGCACACCGTATGCACCGTTGCCAAGGTATATCTGGTTAAGATAGAGGTAGAGGATTTCCTCCTTTGTGAGTCTGCTCTCTATGCGATGGGCAAGGATTGCCTCACGAATCTTTCGGGACAGTGTCTTCTCGGGAGATAGAAAGAAACTGCGGGCTACCTGCTGGGTTATGGTGCTTCCACCCTGAACGATTCTACCACTTTTAAGGTTCTTGTAAAGTGCACGAAGTATGCTCAGATAGTCTATGCCCCTGTGCTCGAAGAACTTGGCATCCTCCGCAGCTATAAAGGCATCTATAAGGTGGCGTGGCATCCGCTGAAGGGGAACAACAATCCTGCGCTCTATGTAAAACTCGCCTATTACCTCGCCGTCACGCGAGTACACGCGTGTTACAAGGTTGGGCCTGTAGTCAGAAAGAACACTCACAGAGGGCAGGTCCCTGGTAAAGTAGAGATAAAGACCCCCACCCACTATGAGTACCACAGTGAAAAGACCCACCGCCAGATAGCCTGCAAACCGTATAAAACCCTTCATATTCACCTAATCATATCAGAATTGGGTATCACAGGCAACAGAAAGATGGGGCTTACCTCTGTGTTACAACCCTTACGGTACCATCTCTGTGGACAATAAACCCTGTGTTTCCATCCCGATAGGTGATAAGGGTTTTTATACCCATCTCATCAAGCCTTTCAAGCACCACTTTTGATGGATAGCCCCTCAGGTTATCCCTGTTTACGGATATGACCACATACGCGGGTGATACCCTTCGCAGAAAGCCCTCAGAGAGGGTTCCCTCCGAGCCGTGGTGGCCTGCCTTAAGCACATCCGCCCTTACAGAGTGTGGCCTGTCCCGTATAAGGACCTCTTCCACCCTGCTTCCCGCATCCCCCATAAGAAGAAACACCCTGCCCGCATAGCTTATCCTCAGTATAAGGGAGTTTTCGTTCCATCCTGTGTTTTTCAACTCCCGTGGCCACAGAACCTCAACCCTTACCTTTCCGTACTCAAGGGTCTGGCCTGCTCTGAGAATCCTGTAGGCAGAAAGCCTGCGAACACTTTCAACATACCAGCGGTAGATATCACACCGTGGCATGCTCTCTACGGGCTGGCCATTGTCATAGATTCTTTCCACACTGAATGTGGAAAGAATCTGAAATATACCGCCCATGTGGTCTGGATGTGGATGGGTGATGAAGACAGCATGCAGGGTGTTCACACCCCTTGAGCGAAGAAACCTGACGATATTTACCGCTGTTGCGGGATTGGCCGTATCAACCAGGAGGTTTTCTCCCCCAGGGGTGCGTATGTATATGGCATCGCCCTCTCCAGCATCAAGAAATGTTACCTCAAGAGATGAGGCCAGAAGCCTGCCAGAAAGTAACAGCCATAGTAGAAGGGTAAGCCTAAGTGTCTTTGTTATGAATCCATCCCACATTTATGCCTATGGCTCCTCCGAGGGTGTTCAGAAGTATGTCCTTTAAGTCTCCAACCCTTGAGGGCAGTGCCCACTGGATGGCCTCATCTATGGTGCCAGCCATAAGGACCATAAGAAGGGATGTAACCACAGGTCTTGCCCATTGAGATACCGCAAGAAAGAGCAGATAGCCCAGAACCCCGTATTCAACAAAGTGTATCCTTTCTTCGGGAAGTCCTGCTGTTACAGAGAGTATGCCACCTGCGGTAAGTAGCACAAAGGCCAGGGCCTTTACCCATGCGGTCTTCTCAGAGCGCACTATAAACACCCCAACAGCGACCACCACAACGCCCAGTGCGGTGTTTACAATAACGCCTGCAAGGGTCCTTCCAGCACTGCTGTAGAGAAGCTCAACAAGGTAGCGCGTAAAGGGAAGACTCCCGTAGATAAACCCCAGATACACCGTAACCCCATACCATAGCCATCTTCTGTGTGCCATAGCAACATACAGCCTTCTCTGGTTAAGTATAGATTGTATCCTGAAGGATGACAAGTGCACTCCTCCTTATTAAGGGGGTTGTGTGCAGGTATTCATGTGGTGTATAATTCCACGAGGATTATCCCCCTTTCAGGAGGTCTTTCTGTGGCAAGGTGTTTTTCCTGTGGCAGGGAGCTTTCCTGTACGGATAGCAGGCCAGGCAGGTCTGAGGAATGCCCCTGGTGTGGAAGGGATGTGAGGGTGTGCCGTAACTGCAGGTTCTATGATGAGACCGCCTACAACGAGTGCAGGGAGCCCCTTGCAGAACGGGTAGTGGATAAAGAGAGGGCAAACTTCTGCGAGTATTTTGAACTTGCAGAAACCCACGAGAAGACACACGGTGATTCCATTGCAGAGCTTAAAAGGCTCTTCGGTGAAGATGATGCTGACTAAGAGGGTCATACTTCTTACAGTCCTTTTTGTGGCACTGAGGTTTTCGGGCACAGGGGCGGTCTCCCTTCCAGAGGGATTCGTTGTAACAGACTACCTTACAGGGCTTAAGGATTGCATAACCCTTGCCTTCTCACCTGATGGCAGGTTATTTTTCCTTGAAAAGAATACAGGCAGGGTCAGGGTTGTAAAGGATGGAAGACTTCTTCCCACCCCGTGGGCCACGCTTTCTGTGGATGGCAGGGGTGAGCGCGGGCTTCTCGGAATAGCCTTTGACCCTGAATTCGAAAAAAACCGCTATGTATACCTCTACTAC
>JALUQR010000059.1 GCA_027017505.1 bacterium | reverse complement strand
GAGAACGAGGAGAAAAGAGATGCTCACAGGTGTGAGGATAACCGTTGAGGGAGGTAGCACCCCTGAGATAAGAGAGGAGGGCTGTCCTCCAGGAACAACCGTTGAGGTAAGAGACCTGTTTTTCAATACACCTGCAAGAAGAAAGTTCCTCAGGGCAGAGCAGACAGAGCTTTCAAGAATAGTGGATGTGGTAAAGAGGCTTGCCCTCGCACATCCCCACATAAGGTTTCGCCTGTTCAACCGCAAAACGAAGATACTCGATACAGGAAGGACAGGGCTTAAAGAAAGAATATACCACCTTCTTGGAGAGGATGTTGCAAACGGGCTTCTGTGTGCAGAGCTTTCAAGACCACCCTGCAGGGTGGAGGTTGCCCTGAGCCCGCCTGAGATGAGCTATGCAAGTGCAAAAAGGCTCTTTCTCAATGTAAACCGAAGACCCATAAGGGACAGCCTTCTTACCCATGCCATACTTGATGGCTACTCAGGTATGCTCGAGAACGGAAGATACCCCTTCACACTGGTTCACATCCACATGCCAGAGGAATATGTGGATGTCAATGTGCACCCTGCAAAGATAGAAGTGAGGTTCAAAGAGCCAAACACCATCTACACCGTGGTAAAGGACTCTGTGGAAAGGGCACTCAAGGGCAGGGCTGTGAAGTCCTCAGAGCTGACCCGCAAAAAGGAGGTGGACAAAAGAGCATCTTACAGCCCTCAGGTTGTGCCCCAGGCAAAAGAGTCCACAGCGGTCTACACGCCCTCCCGGGATACTTCCGCAGAGGAGAGGGGGCTTTTTGAAGAGCACACAAGGTTTCTGGGTCAGCTGTGGGGTGAGTATGCCCTCTTTGAAAGGGGCAGTGAGTTCTGGCTTGTAGACCAGCACGGTGCAATGGAACGCGTTGCCTATGAAAAACTCAGGAATGAGTACAGCGAAAGGGGAGGGCTTAAGAGCCAGTATCTTCTGGTTCCAGAGCGTATTGAGACCACACCAGAAGAGACCGCCACACTCAACACCTTCAGCCAGGCACTATGTGGTTTTGGCTTCGAGCTTGTTCCCTTCGGCCCATCAACCACAAGGGGTGGTCAGACCTTCCTTATAAAGGCAATACCCCACCTTCTTTCAGGTGTGAGCACGGAAAGACTCATAAAGGACATCGCAGAGGAACTCGCCCAGACCGCACGGGGCACTAAAAGGCTTGAAGACTCCTTAGAACGCATCCTCATGACCATGGCATGCCACAGTGTTATAAGGGGCGCAAGGGTGCTCTCTGTGGAGGAGGCCGTGGAGCTTTTAAAAGCGGTTGAAAGAACAGAGCTATCCAGCTGGTGTCCACATGGAAGACCAGTTGTCAGGATATTCAGAAAGGAGGAGGTAGAAAAACTCTTTAAAAGAAGATGAAAAAACCCAGAGCCATTGTGATAACAGGCCCGACCGCCTCTGGCAAGACAGCCCTTGCAGTGGAACTTGCAAAGCTCTTCTCCTGCGAGATAGTGTCCGCAGACTCCATGCAGGTCTACAGACACATGGACATAGGCACAGCCAAGCCATCGAAGGAGTTAAGACAGCAGGTAAAACACCATCTCATAGACATAGTGGACCCTGACGAGGAATACAACGCTGCAAGATACAGTAAAGACGCAATGGAGGCTGTGCTGAACATACAGAGAAGGGGCAAAGAAGTGATAATTGCAGGAGGCACGGGACTTTACATAAGGGCTCTCCTCTATGGACTCTTTGAAGGCCCCGGGGCAGACAGGGAACTCAGAAAGGAACTCTTAAAAGAGGCAGAAAAAAGGGGAAGAGAGTATCTCCACAGAAAACTCCTTGAGGTAGACCCTGATTCAGCACGCACCATACATCCACACAACATAAACCGCATAGTGCGTGCCCTTGAGGTCTTCTACACAACGGGCAGACCCATCTCCTCCTTCCAGAGGGAACACGGCTTTAAGGAGGAGAGACTCACAACAGTTAAAATAGCCCTTACAAAACCACGCCATATCCTGTATAAAGATATAGACGCACGCGTGGACAGGATGATGGAAGAGGGACTCCTTGAAGAGGTAAGGGGGCTTCTACGGATGGGCTACTCAAAGGAGCTTAAACCCCTTCAGGCAATAGGCTACAGGGAAATGATAGACCATCTTGAGGGCAGAATGACCCTTCCAGAGGCCATAAGAAGGTTTAAAAAAAACACCAGGGAGTACGCAAAACGCCAGATTACATGGCTCAGGAAGGAAAAAGGCATAATATGGTTTAATCCTGAACAAAAAGAGGATATAATCCATACTGTGAAGGCCTTTCTTGAAGAGAGCTAACCCACTTATTGCAGGGGGTAAAAAAGAGATGACCCTGAGGCTTATAGTCTTTCTATCTCTATGGCTTATAACCGCCCTGACCTCTGCATCCACCGCAGGGGGTTTTACCGTGAGGGCAGAGGGTGAGTGGCAGAAGGGCAAGGTTGAGACCGATGCAAAAAGGCTTGCAACAGAGAAGGCCCTTCACAACGCGGTGGAAAAGGCGGTAAGGCTCATACTGGGCGAACAGGAAGAGGAAAAGATAAAGAGGTTTCTTGGTGAGCAGGTCTACGGGGCAGACCCCATGAAGTATGTGCTCAACTACAGGATACTCTCTGCAGGCTGGATAACCCACTTTGATGTCCTTGACAGAACAGACGATACAGAGCTTGCCCAGCCCTTTGGCGTGGAGAAATACCATGTGTGGATAGAGGCAACCATAGATGAAAACGCCCTCAGGGAAGACCTGCGTGAGCTAATACCACCTGAGAAAAGGCTCATAACAGAGGTCTCGGTGGTAATCCTGGGCTCTGAGGACTACAGCACATTTGAAAAGATAAAAGAGACCATAGAGGCACTGCCACTTGTAAGGGAGGTCTCCTATGATAGCTTCTCAAAGAACATGACCGTTCTCAGGGTGGATGTATTCGGCTCGGGGCATGACCTCTATGAAAGGCTCAGGCAGAAGACCGCAAACTTCATAATCATACCTGCAGGGCTTCAGAAGGTCATAATAACTCCAGAGAGAGGATACTGAACGGGATGATAAAAAGGCTTCTGTTTTTTGCCATACTGGTGGTAATGGCCTGTGGCTGTGCGGAAACCGTGGAGCACCGCCTTTCAGAGGAGTTTGCACTCTCAAAACCACAGAGTGTGGCCATACTGCCCGTGCACGGTGAGGGCCCAGAGCGTGCAAAACTCATCTTAAGAGAGATAACCGCCCGAAGCATGAGGGAAAAGAACTACACGGTGAAACCCCTTGAGGATACAGACAGGGTGCTCGAAAAACTCAACCCCGGAGAAAAGATAGAGGCATCAGCGGTGGTGAAACTGCTGGGCACAGACTCCATACTGCTTGTGAACATAACAGAGTGGGACGAAGACCTCATTACCCCCTATGGTGCCCTGAGTGTGGAGGTAAGCTTCATCCTTTACGGCAGGGATGGCTCCATACTGTGGAGTGCAGACGCAAGGGAAAAACAGAGCAACATAAAGCTCGACAGAGAGCTCCTCAAGATGAGCATTATAGAGACCTACGAGCCCGTGCTCGAACGCCTTGCAGAGACGGTTCTTTTCAGTCTGCCCTCAAGAAGGCCCGAAGAAGAAAAGCCCGTAAAGAAAGAGAAGAAACAGTTTTTCGACTGGCTGTAGGAAAAGACCCATGAAGTCCTTTATACTGAACTCGCTGAACATACCCAATCTTCTCACCATCTCAAGGCTCCTGCTTGTGCCCCTCTTCGTGGGTCTTGTGGTCTACGAGAAGTTCTACTGGGCACTGGTTGTCTTCATAATAGCCGGGCTTACGGATGCACTTGATGGGTTCATAGCCAAAAGGTTTGGTCTTATAACCGAATTCGGGCGAAGCATGGATCCTCTGGCAGATAAATTCCTTCTCATATCGGCCTTCCTGGTGCTCACCATAAAGGGCTGGATACCGCTTTTTCTGTGCATACTGGTGATACTGAGGGACATGGTCATAGTAACGGGCTACATACTTCTCAGAAGTGGCGGTAGAAGGGTAACCATTGGCCCGAGTATTCCTGGCAAGATAACCACCGCACTGCAGATACTGACCGTTATAGGAGCACTCATACTGAAGGGAGTCATGGATACCGCATTCTACCTTGTGGTGGCACTTACCACCGTATTCACCGTATACAGTGGCATAGATTATGCCATGAAGGGCCTCAGGGTACAGCTTAAAAACCAGGACTGAACTCTTTTTATTTATATTGCCTCTGGCAGGTGGCGTATCTCCTGAAGGGTAAAGACAGGGCCCTCCTCGCAGGTGTATATGCTGTTTATCTGGCAGTGTCCGCACTTGCCCATCCCGCACTTCATCTTTCTTTCAAGCGATAGATAGATGTCCTCACCCCTTATGCTACGGTTACCCAGGCTCAGTATCACATACTTGTACATAACAGGTGGGCCCACTATACAGCATACTGTTCTTTTTTCGTCTATCTCCACCTGTGGTATGAGGGTTGTTACCACCCCCACATTGCCCTTCCAGCCAGGATATGGCCTGTCTATGGTGAGCCTTACATCCATCCCCTCTTTCTGCCACATCTTGAGTTCTTCCCTGAAGAGTATCTCCTGGGGGCTCTTTACTCCGTAAAGGAGTGTAAGGTTGTGGTAATCATTCCTTCTTTTCAGCACCTCTTTTATGAGGGAACGCAGGGGGACAAGCCCGATACCACCTGCTATAAAGAGTATATCCCTGTTGAGCCACTTTTCTGCTGGAAAGCCCCTTCCGAAGGGTCCCCTTATCCAGAGGGTATCACCCCTGTTGAGCCTGTGCAGTGTGGTGGTAAGGCTTCCCACCCTTCTTATACACAGCTCAATCCTTTCTTTCTGGGATGGGGGCGATGATATGGATATGGGGGCCTCTCCATAGCCTGGAAGCCCCACCATGAGGAATTGTCCTGGACTGAAGGCAAACCCACGGGGTGGCAGAAAGGCAAAAAGGGTCTCCTTTTCTGTAACCCTTTCAACATGCTCAAGCCTTACGGGCACTGGCATGTAGGGATGTGTGTCAGCTCCTTGCATCTTT
This sequence comes from bacterium, assembly GCA_027017505.1. Taxonomy (GTDB): domain Bacteria; phylum Desulfobacterota; class GWC2-55-46; order GWC2-55-46; family DRQE01; genus DRQE01. The sequence goes on along the minus strand of JALUQR010000059.1, from coordinate 220 downwards.
TACAAGCTCGTTGGTTACATCCGTTATGTTTATGCCCACAAGACAGCTTCTACTGCATCTGCCACATCCCACACAGAACAGCCCCTCAAAGCGGTCTGCAAGGTATCGAAACTTGCGGTTGAACCTGTGTCTGAGCCTGTTGGAACGGTGTGTTGTAAAGTTGGGCCCGCCTGCAACCCTTGCAAAGTCCTCAAGAGTACAGCCATCCCAAACCCTGTAT
>JALUQR010000058.1 GCA_027017505.1 bacterium | reverse complement strand
GAATATGCCCGATGGATGGTCTGCGGGAAACTCCTTTATCTTCTTGAGTGTGGCGGTATCATACACAACCACCCTGTTGGCATCCATAAGCGATATATATGCGTACTCACCCTTTGCGGTAAACTGCGGGTGTGTTGCACCCCTGCCTGGTGTTATGCTTTTTATCACCCTGAGTTTTTTCACATCTATGATGTCTATGGTATCTCCGTTTTCGCCCACAAGGTCAACCCACACATATCTTCCTCCTGGCTGAACCACGGTATAGAGGGCTGTACCATTAAGTGGTATTCGCTTTACCACCCTGAACTCTTCCATATCCAGCACCACAGCCCATTTCCTCTGCACATCTGGAAGTATGGCGTATCTGCCAGTTATTGCCCATCCCTTAAGGTGTGGTATCTTCCACAGTGGTGCCTCGTCCTTATCCTCTTCTTCGTGTAGGCTTACGAGCCTGAGCGTGTGGTTCCACATGTCAACCACAGCGACCTTGTTTGAGCCAAGAAGCCCTGCTATGTAGTACCTTCCATCGGGTGTTATAAGTGCATCGTAGGGAAAGCCCCCTATGTTTTTGAACTTCTTTACAACTGGGAAGTCCTTTCTTGTTGCATCCACAATCCAGATCTCCCTGCCATCCATAAGGGAGAACACTAACCTTCCACCAGGGGCATCCACAAGACCCACCACCCTGCTCTCTATGGGTTTGCCTGTGGTATCCTGTGAATGTGCCTTTATGCTTTTGACTATCCTGAGGGTTTCTGCATCGAGTATCTTTACCTCTCCTGGCTCGTAATTACTGAGGGCTATGTATCTGCCATCCTGGCTCATCACACCACCCACGGAGTCTCTTCCAGCGCTCACCTTTTTTACAATCCTGAGGGTATGGAGGTCTATCTTTACAACCCCTGCGTTCCTCGTAATAACATAGGCGTAGTGCATGTCTCTTGAGAATTTTATCGTTCCGTGGCGGAGGTTTCCCACCCCTTTAATCCTTTTAAGCAACTTGTGCCTTGTGGAATCTATAACGAGCACACTGCCTGCCTGTCTTTCCACAACGAGCACAAGCCCGCCTGTGCCATGGCTCATTGCCCCTGCAGAGATGGTGGTGAACACAAAGACCAGTGTAATAATAATTCGTCTCATATGGCCTTCAGAGAGTCTGTGTTTATACCCCGTTCACTGTCTGTAAGGTAGCATGCGGGGTCTTCTGCCCAGAGGTCTCCATAGAAGTAGCCTGCCCTTATGCGCGAGTTTCCCCCGCACAGGGTGCGGTGTATGCACACACTGCATTTACCCTTAAGAAGGGAGAGTCTTTCTTTTCTCAGGCTTCGCAGAAGTGGCTGGTCATCATCGCTCCACACCTCTGAGAACTTTTTCTGCCTTATATTACCCACCCTGTGGAACGCCCAGTACTGGTCAGGCTGTATGTTGCCGAAGCTGTCCACCGAGGCGATAAGCCTGCCTGCGGTGTTACCACCCCTTGTCTCGAGCTCCAGGTATATGGAGTTTGCCATATGGGGGTCTTTTGAAAGGTATCTGTAATAGAGGTATATCCCGTCCACATCGTTGTTGCCCGTGACAACCTCGAGGGAGGAATTCTCCTTGAGCATCTCTTCCACATTGTGGAATACACAATCCATGGTTTCTCGCATCTGGCATATATCTGGTGCATCTGCAGAAAGCCTTCTTCCCCTGCCAACATAGACCAGATGAGACAGATACAGCCTGTGGCAACCTTCCCTTTTTGCAAGCTCCATAACAAAGGGAAGGCTCTCAAGGGTCTTCTTTGTCATGGTGAACCTTATGCCCACCTTCAAGCCCTCTTTGATGCATGCCCTCACAGCCCTTAAGGCCCTGCGGAAGCTACCCCTTTCTCCCCTGAACATATCGTGGGTCTGCTCATCGCCGTCTATGCTTACGCCCACATAGTATATACCACTTTCCTTTATACGCTTTGCCATCTTTTCATCTATGAGGGTTCCGTTTGTGGACAGTGCTGTGTTTATACCGAGCCCTGCACTCAGAGAGGCGAGCTCAAAGAGGTCTTCTCTTAAAAGCGGTTCTCCTCCTGAAAGTATAAGGGCTGGCACCCTGTATTCTGCAAGGTCTTTTATAAAGGCCCTTGCGTCTTCTGTGGTGAGCTCATCAGGGTAGGATACATCCCTTGAAGCAGAGTAACAGTGCTCACAGCTGAGGTTACACCGCTTCGTCACATTCCAGACCACAACTGGTCTCTGCATTGATGGTGGGGACTTCCTCTTGAAGGAAGTCCCCTTTATCATCCTTGTTACATTCAGCATTCCTGCCTACTCCACTATCAGTACTCCCTTCATGTCCGGATGCGCAAGCCCGCAGTATATGTCGCACTCAAAGGGATATTCACCTGGTGGCAGGTCTACCTTGAACTTTATCGTGGTGGTCTCTCCTGTCGGCAGGTCCCATCTTTTGTTCAGTGCGGGGAAGAATATACCGTGCATGGGGAAGTTCTCCATCTCGGACATCAGGGATTCTATGTGGAGTATTAGGGTGTCCCCGCTTTTAACCTTTATGGTATCGGGGTCAAAGTAGTACTGGTCAGCAACCATATTTATCTCCACCGTAGCAGCAGAGAGCCTCGGCAGGAAGACCACCAAAGATAGCGTAAGGATTATCAATCCTGTAAGGATTATCCTCCTCATACCTGCAATCTCCTTTTTCTTTCAGAGTTATAGCCCGTTTTCGTGTGCTCTTCCCGAGTTTATTATGGAAGTGGGTGTCTTTGCCGGTATCTCCTTTATCTTCTTGAATGTCTTTCCATCGAAGATTACCACCTTGTTACCACCCCATGAGGACACATACCTGTATGCTCCCTTTGCTGTAAAATCGGGATGCACCGCACCGGGCCCTACCTCGAGTTTTTTAACCACCTCAAGCTTTTCTGCATCTATCACATATACCTTGCTGTGCTTTTTACCCTCGTGGAAGACCGCGTCTGCAACCACAACCTTTGCACTGGGATGCTTCCTTATGAAGAGTCCACCAGGGTTCTTAACACCTGTTGTGGGTATGTTCTTTACGAACTTGACCTCTGCTGGCTTGTAGGCTGTTACAGTGCCTGTACCCACATTGGGTGTGAAGCATATGTCATCCACACATGCACCGGGGCCTGGATGGGGAATCTTTCCAGCAATCTTTGCGTCGGGACGGGTGCTTATGGTTCCAAGGTACTCAAGTGTGTAGGCATCCATTATCCACATGTGGTGTGATGCCTGTGAGGCGAGCATGTAGTATCTGCCATCCTCTGTAACGAAGGAGTCATGTAGCGCAGCACCTGCACCCTTGAACTTCTTTATAACGGGAAACTTTGGGTTGTTCATGTCAACAACCCACACCTCACCTGCGTCCTTCCAGGCTATGGCCATCAGGTTCTTCACACCGCCTACATCCGTTATGGATGCAGCCCTTGACTGTATAATCTTACCCTTTACAAGAGCCTTTGGACCCTTTATGACCTTGAGTATCTTAAGGTCCCTTGCGTCCATTATGACAACGGAGCCTGGCTTGTAGTTGCCTGCAACCACATACCTGCCATCCGGTGTTATGGCAGACCCCCTTGAGTCCTCGCCTATCTTCTGCTTTGCCACCACCTTCTGCTTGAGCAGGTCCACCTTGAAGTAAACCCCGTTGCGTCCCATCACATAGTAGTACCTTCCATCGGGTGAGAAGACCGGTGCATGGGGCTGTCTTGCACCAGGCAGTTTGACCCTGCCCACAACCTCGTTGTCGGTGCCATCTATTATGAGTATGGTTGCAGGGTCCCTTTCAACCACCACCATGAGATTGGCAGTGCCGTATGTGCCAGGAGCCTTCTTGGCAAAAGACACATCCGCCGAAAGGGCAAGTACCGCAACTACCAGAGGAAGTATTACAAAGTAAGTTAATAATGCCTTTCTACCCATCTCTACTACCCCTCCTTTTAGATTTAAGTTTTATAGCTCTTACAGTCTGGTTTCCTGCGCAAGGTCTACCCTCAAATACCACACCTCCTTTCCTCTTTTAATCTCTTTATGGCAACCCTTATAAGAGCCGGGTTGCTTACAGCACTACATGATGCGGGTCTTGTTCGTTGCGTTGTATTTACCCACAGGTTTTATAAACCGCAGTGTCTTGACCCGCCTGAGCGTTGCCGTATCGTATATGACAACCGCACCGTTCTTCTCCCATATGCTTATGAGTGCGTATCTGCCATCTTTTGTGAACTCTATATGCATGGCCTTTCTGCCCTGCTCTGGGATGAGCTCTTTTTTAATCTCAAAGGTTCTCCTCTCTATAAGCTGTATGGTGTCTGTGTTTGTATCCACCCATATGTAGTCTGTGCCAGGGTGGGTTCTTGCAAAGAAACCCGCCCCTTTAAGCCTTACGGTTTTTATTACCTTCCACTCGTAAAGCCTCATTATGGTAAGCACAGGCTTTTTGATGTGCGGTATGGCAGCGTACACTGTGTTGTGGTCTCTCCAGAGGGCTGCGGATGCAAGATGTGGCATGCCATCCACATGGAACTCCCTTATCACCCTGCCTTCCTTTATATCAAACACCACCATCCTTTCCTTCTCCCTTGATGTGCCCACAAGGTATCTGCCCTCTGGCTCCATGAAGACATCGTCAAAACTTACGGGTACATCCACCTTTTTTACTGTTATCTTCTTTTCGCGGTAGTCTATAAGGAAGAACTCTGGCCTGCCCCTGGGAAGTGCTATAAAGAGCCCCTTTCCCTTCATGTTGTACACAGCCCCTATCCTGCCCGTGCTTTTGAAAATCCTGACAGGCTTCATGCTCTCTGTATCTATGAGCACCACTCCAGGGGGCAGATAGTTTGCCACCGCAAGAAGCCTTCCATCATCAGATACCGCTATGTTGCGTGTGTTTATGCCTGCCCTTATGCGGGCTATCTCTTTAAGTCCGTAGAGGTCGTACTTTACAATCCAGCCATCCCTTGAGACCATGTATGCGTAGTGGAACGAGTAGTCAAACTTTGGCCCGCCATGTATTCGTCCCACCTTTATGTGGTCAAGCACATTGAAGTTTTTTCCCTCCATAACACACACCTCTCCTCTGCCTCCCTCCACAACGAGAAAGAGGTTTGAGAGGTCATGTTCGTGCACGGGTCTCGGGCTTGGTGTGGCACTGACCTTAAGGGTTTTGAGCATCTCCTGTGTGGTCCATACAGGCGGGTCAGCAGGAGAGAAGATATACTCCACTATTGCCTTTATACCCCTCGGGTCTATAAGCCCGCCGAAAGATGGCATGTTCGTCGCGGGA
>JALUQR010000057.1:18130-35492 GCA_027017505.1 bacterium | reverse complement strand
GTTGACCAGGTAACAGGGTTCGTTGCGTTTATGGACATAGTAAAGGATGCGAACCTTACACTCTATATATGATTAGATGAACCTTCCTGCCAAATACCACTATACCTCGAAGAAGCTCGGTGAGATACTCATTGAGTCAGGCCTCATAACAGAGGAACAGCTTGCAAGAAGCATTGAGGAGCAGAAAAAAAGGCACAAAAGACTTGGTGAGACCCTCATAGAGCTTGGTTTTGCCACTGAAGAGGACATAGCCAGAACCCTCTCTGTCCAGCTCGGCATACCCTATGTGGACCTTTCCACCGCGGTTGTGGAACCAGAGGCCATAGAGAAGGTGCCAGAGAAGATAGCCAAAAAGCACATGGCCATACCCGTGAGCATAGACAACAAGGTGCTCACAGTGGTCATGGCAGACCCGCTTAACTTTGAGGCCATAAAGGACATAGAGTTTGTCTCTGGCATGAATGTAAGGCCTGCGGTCTCCACCCAGACGCAGATACAGAATGCCATACAGCGCTACTACCACCTGTCAGAACCCCTTCAGGAGGTCCTTGAGAAGATGAGCCATGGTTTTGTTGAGCTGGTGCCAGAGACCGTGGAGATGGTCCAGGACATAGAGCTCGAAGAGGCCATAAGAAAGGGCAAGTCTCCTCCCATCATACGGATGGTGAACAACATCATCTACCACGCCATAAAGAACCGTGCAAGTGACATCCACATAGAGCCGAGGGAGAAGTCAGTGGTCATAAGGGAAAGGGTGGATGGACTCCTGAGAGAGGTGTTACAGCTACCAAAGTGGGTGCAGGGGGCTGTAACCTCAAGGATAAAAATAATGGCAAGGATGGACATAGCGGAAAAACGCATACCCCAGGACGGAAGGATAAAGATAAGGGTGGAGGGCAGAGAGATAGACTTGAGGGTATCCACCCTTCCGATACAGTACGGAGAGGACATAGTCATAAGGGTGCTTGACTCTGCAAGGGCAATAATGAGGATAGAGGAGCTCGGTCTCAAGGATGCAGACCTCAAGCGTCTTAAATCCCTCATAGAGGTGCCACAGGGCGTAGTGCTCGTTACAGGCCCAACAGGAAGTGGCAAGAGCTCAACCCTCTATGCCATGATAAACCACATAAAAAAAGAGGCCATAAACATAATAACCCTTGAAGACCCCATAGAGTACGAGCTTAAGGGTGTAAACCAGGTTGCAATAAACGAGAAAACAGGGCTCACCTTTGCCTACACCCTGCGTTCTGTGCTGAGACAGGACCCCGATGTAATCATGGTGGGTGAGATGAGGGATGTGGAAACAGCAAGGATAGCCATACAGGCATCCCTTACAGGCCATCTGGTGCTTTCCACACTCCATACCAACACAGCGGTCTCTGCAATAACAAGGCTTAAAGACCTGGGAATTGAGTCCTATCTTATAGCGTCCTCACTCAATGGTGTGGTGGCCCAACGGCTTGTAAGAAAGCTCTGCAACGCCTGCAAGGAGGCCTATGTGCCCACAAAGGAGGACCTTCTCAAACTGGGTATAACCTTCTCCCCTGAAAAGTCCGTATACTTCTACAGGGCAAAGGGATGCAATGCCTGCGACAAGACAGGCTACAAGGGCAGAATTGGTGTGTTTGAGGTTCTGGTGTGTAACAGCTTCATAAAGGAGCTCATAACGGGCGATGCCCCCGAAGAGGCCATACTGAAGGCAGCGGTGGACAGTGGCATGAAGTACATGGTGGAGGACGGCATAGAGAAGATTAAAGATGGCATAACCTCTGTGGATGAACTTCTGAGGGTGCTCTATGTGAAAGAGGAGATAATCTTTTGCAAGGGGTGTGCAAGGCCCCTCAAGTCAGACTTCGTTACATGCCCCTATTGCGGATACTCTGTGGTCTCAAGGTGTCCATCCTGTGGACGCCACAGAGAAAGCGAGTGGAAGTTCTGCCCCTACTGCAGGACAAACTTCCAACCCCGGAAGAAGGAAACCCCTGCCCTGTGATTGTTGAACCCTGTGTTTATCTTCTGTGGACCTGGAATATAATATAGAGGTTGCCCTCCCTGTTGTAGGTAAAGCTGTGTATCCTGCGGTATACAAACCCGCTTTTTTCTGCCCACTGGCTGAAGCTTTCAAGGTATCTATCCTCCACAATAACCTTAAAGGGTGGCTCAGGTGAGGTATCCCCTTTTATGAGCTTTCCAGTAATACCTGTTGCCCACACTATCTTTTCATTTCTGTAACGGTAGAAGTAAAAGGGGCTGTCTCCAACCACGGTTCTGGTAAGACTGGCTCCCCTGAAGTCCCACTTGCCACTGCGCTCGTAAAAGTCCCTTACAAGAACAGTTGTGGTGACTGAAAGAAGAAAAACAGTAAGAAAGACCATAACGACATGGCCAGTGGGGTTTCTCTTTCTCCATGTCAGAAGGAGTACTCCTGCAAAGGCCACACCAAGACCGGGCACATACAGGGGTGCCCCATCAAGCCACATATAGACTGTGGCTATCACTCCCCCTGCTGAAATTAACACCAGGCTTGCAACCTGTCCGTACCAGAACCACCTGAGTGGTCCTTTTAACCCCACGGTGTCCTCTCCAACCTCCCTGAAGAAGGAGGCAACAAGAAGGGCAGGTGGCATCATGGCGGGCATAAAGTAGCGTGTCTTTTTCTCTGGCACAAGGCTTATAAGAAGAAGTGTAATGGCAAACCAGACGATAAAGAACCACACCTCCTTCCTGCGCCCTTCTGAAAGAATATAGCCACCTTCCCTTTTAAGGAATGGTAGCGCAAGGGAGCCCAGAAACGCAGATGTCCATGGAAGAAGGTACAAAGGCAGGTGGATGAAATAATGGAAAAACCCCCTCACCCTTCTTGTGTACCATGCCTGCACCTCTTCGCCCAGTATACGGAAGGTTTCAGGATACACCAGATATACTGCCATATACCAGACAGACCCGAGCACCACGGAGCCTGCAATTACACCTGCCACCACATGCCATCTGACATTCCTCACCCCTTCTGTAATGGCCATTGCAACAAGGAAGGGTAGCATAACAGAATAGAGCGTTACAGGGCCCTTGCTCATTATAGAAAGTGCCCACAGAAACACGGCCCCAACAGCCCAGAGGGCCCTTCTGCGGGTATCTCCGAGTGCCCTGTATAATGCCCATACCCCGCAAAATGCAAATGCAGAGGCAAAGATATCCCACTGGATGCGCTTTCCCTCATACAGCATTACTCCGCTTGTTACCACCACGATGGCTGATGCAAGGCCGTGGACCTTATCGAACCAGTTTCGCGAGAAAAGATAAACGCTTACCGCAGAAAGAAACGCCATGAGTATGACAGGTATGCGGGCAACATATATACTGCTGGTTGTGCCTGCAAGCTTCATGGAGAGTGCGGCAAACCATGCTGGCAGTGGTGGCTTTCTTATGCGTGGCTCGTGGTTCATTGTAACCACAAACCAGTTGCCATCCTCAACGCATTCCCTTGCACTCACCACACACCTGGCCTCCATTATCTGTGGTACGGGCTCCATGTGTATGAGCACACCGTAGAGGGAAAGAACCAGCACCCCTATAATCAGCACAATGGTGCTGTCCTTAAGGCGGTTTATCCTTTCGGGAAGGGTGTCCATAGAAAAAGCCCGTCAGGACAGGTCCTGTGGCAGGCGACTATTGCGCCGTTCTCTGTAGATGAGCATGAGGTTTCTGGTGTATATGAAAACACCCATGGATTGCCCCAGTATGAAGACAGGGTCCTTTCTCCATATGGCGTATGTGAGAAGCAACAGCCCACCTGATATGCTCAGATACCAGAAGGCTATGGGTATAACGCTTTTACCCTTTTTCTCACTTATCAGCCACTGGACTATGAATCTGCTTGCAAAGAGAGCCTGTCCTGCAAATCCTATGATAAGCCACAGAGTGTTACTCACCTTTTATACTCTCCTTCTTTTTCGCATACATCATGTAAGGGTTCCCTGGTGTGATGGATGTGGCTCATCTCCTTTATTCTGTAGTCAATCATGCGCCTTTTCATCCACCTTACGAAAAGGGTATCAACCAGCCCCACCCACAGCCTGTTGGATATGCCGTACTTTGTTCTGCCCCCTATCCTCATACGGTGGTTCACTGGCACCTCCACGGCCTTCCAGCCACGCATCTTTATGAGCGTGGGAAGGAATCTGTGCATACCCTCGAAGACCATCAGCCCATCAAGGCACTCGCTTCTGAACACCCTCATGGAACAGCCCACATCCTGTATGCTGTCTCCTGTCACGAGATTTCTGAACCAGTTGGCTATGCGTGAACAGACCCTTCTTACCAGAGAGTCCTTACGCTTCTCCCTTATCCCGTTTACCACATCAACATCTTCCCTCTCCAGTATCTCTATGAGCCTCGGTATGTCGTGTGGGTCGTTCTGTCCGTCTCCATCAAGGGTTGCCACCACCCTGCCCCTCACATGCCTGAAACCTGCCACAAGAGCTGTGGACTGCCCGTAGTTGCGGTCAAGGGAGATGAACTGGTGCCTTTCGTCCAGTGCATTAAGGCTTTCAAGAAGAGAAAGGGTGGCATCCCTGGAACCATCGTCCACCCAGATACACTCCCAGCTACCACCCCATCTGTCAAGCACATCTGTAATCTCGCTGGCAAGGGGTTCTATGTTTGCCTCTTCGTCCTTGACGGGAATGACTACACTGAGGTATATATCTTCACCGGCCACCATACTGACTGTAAGAAGAATTTTTAGATGAAATATATCATATTATTTTATCCCCTGAAAGTCCACCCTTGCAAGGAAAAATCCATATCACCGTTTGAGTCCTTACCTGGCAGGGCCTGCCATGACTATCTCATACAGGCTGAACCCCCGTGCGGTGTAGAGCATTCTGGTGTGATTCGTGAAAAACTCTGAGAAGATGGCAATCCCCCGGGCATCGAAGTTATCGTGGATGAATTTTTCAAACAGACGGTTGTTTATAAACATATGGGTGAACCCCTTCTCAAGGAGCCTCTCTTTCAGTCTTTCTGCAGAGCGGGTCTCTCTTACAAGCCCTATGAGGTCCATTCCCAGTCTGTCTCCATAGTAATAGTCTCTCTGCCAGTAGTATCCCCTGTCGCCTGTAAAGAAGAATATAACCCGTGCTGTCTCTGGAAGATTCCTGTTGGCCCACAGGGTGATCTCGTAATCTGGCAGTACCCTTAAGAGATAGGTGTCTCTGGTCTCCCTGCCTGTGATAAACCCCAGGGGTCTGTACTTGCTGTAAAGACCATACACATAGGAGAGATTGAACACGAACATAACTGCCAGAAGTGCCACCGTAACATATCCTGTGTATCTTCTCTTCATTCCCTCCCTTATTGCCAGCACAATCAGCACAACAAAAACCGCAAAGGCTGGCAGTATGTACCTTATTGCCAGGTCAGCGGTAAAGAAGACCATGTAGAAGTACAGAATGGCGAAACACACAAGATAATGGAACCACCGCTCCTTACCCCTTATCAGAAACAGCATGGGAATGAATGCAACAAACACCGGGTTGAGCACACCGTCAAAGTACTGTAGACTCGCATCCCTTCCCTCAAAAAATATCCTCAGAGGCACAAGAAGCACATCCAGGGTGTCCTCGCCATAAAGGACATATCTCTTCTCCACGGGCGAGAGCACCCCTCCTAAATGAAGCCCCTTTACACCTTTTATCATCCCGCCTATCAGTGGATAAAACGGGTTTTCCACCCACAGGTAGTTTCTTATAAGATAGGGTAGAAACACCAAAGAGGAGAGCCCTGCGTAAAGGACAGAGTCCCTGAGTCCCTCAAGCTGTCTTCCCCTTCTTGCAGAATGCCAGAGAACAAAGACCGAGAGTATAAAGACCGTTATCACCCCGTTATACTTTACCCCCATTGCAAACCCGCCTGCCAGTGCGGAAAATACCAGATACCTCTTTCTGCCCCCATCCATCCATTTAAGCAGGGCTACAACCGAAAGGGTTGAATAGAATGTAACCCCGAGGTCAACATAGGCACTCGTTGAGAGCTTTACCACCACCGGTGTGGATACAAACACAAGGGCTGACAGAAGCCCGTACACCCTGGAGCTTCTTTCCTTCACACAGTCATATATGAGCACTGCGGTGAGCAGGGCAAATCCAAGGTGTATGTATTTGGCAACTATGTCTTTGTCGAGATAGAGGGGTATCAGATAGAGATAGTCCAGGTTCATCGGCAGGTAGGAAAAGGGCATAAACGGTATCTCGTATATTCCACCTGCCTTGAGATACAGTTTTGGGACCGCAAGGTGATGTATAAGGGCATCCCTTGAGACAGGTGGCGTGGATGCAAGGGGCACTATAAAAAACAGGACCACAACCAGTATGGTCACAAAAAGGGCAATTTCTTTTGCGGAGTAACGCTTACGGTATCTTGAGGACGGAATAGTACCGCAGAGGAGAACAGCTATTGCAACCAGTGCCATTGCAGGGGGCACGAGCAGAAGCACACCCCGCAGGAGCCCCATCTGCCCTATAAGGAATATGTACATACTTACGAGCCACAGAACGAGGCCCGTGGCAAAGATTCTATCGAAAAGAAGCATCGAGACAGCCCACCTGCCCGCCCTGTTTGCCTCGCCAAGGAGGAATCAGGCTATCTTTCCCTGTCTTGCCAGAAAATCTCCCACCGCAAGCCTTACCACCGCACTCACACTCCAGCGCTGTCCCAGCCTTCTGGTGTATTCACTGGCAAGCTCTCTGAGGAGTGCAAGCTGGTCTTCCTCTATACTGACGGTTATCTTTACGAGTTTTTCCTCGTGACGGTGGTGTTCCTTCATCTTTCCTCTGCCCTCAGCAATTTAAGTCCCTTCTTTGCATCCTCTGCAAGCGGGCTTTCGGGATACTCCTTAAGGAGTTTCTCCATCTTCTCTATGGCCTTCTTTCTCTCTCCCTTTTCAATGTGTTCCAGGGCAGATTCCATAAGGGAGAGTTCTTCATCACTTACAACAAGCTCCTTCCAGTAGAGCTCTTCGTCTGTCCTCTGCTCCACTCCCTTCACACCCGCAACAGCCCTTTTGTCCTCCTTTTTGTCCTCCTTTGTTGTAACCATCTTGAGCTTGTGGTACATGTTCTTAAGCCACAAGCTCAAACTACCCCTGGTATCTCCAGCAACTGCCCCTGTTACGAGAAAACACAAAAGCATTATTGCCACCACTATCTTTTTCATCCCCAGGACCTCCTTTCTAATCGTTTATCTCTGTATAGAGAGTTATGTACTTATCCTTCAAATCTTTGTCTATCTTGAGTGCCTCCTTAAAGTAATGTTTTGCCATCCTGATATTACCTGCTCTCATGTATGCCCGTGCAATGTTTACCAGTATGTTGCCGTCTTTTCTGTCGAGCCTGTGTGCCATCCTGTAATACTCTATGGCGGTTATGTAGTTTCTTTTAAGATAATATATATTACCCATGTTATTCAATATGGCAGGGTTTCTTTTATATCCTGGAATACCCCTTGCGACCTTCAGAGCGTCATCGAGCATGCCCTCTCTGGCATAGAACTTTATGAGTTTAACGAGCCCCACCGTTCCGAACCCTTTCAGTTTCTTTTTCACATACTGGAGTCTCTTTTTTCGCAGTCTTTCAAGCTCTCCCGGGAATCTCTTTTCTATATCCCTGCGGGATACCTTCAGGTCCAGGCTGAGTGGGGGAAGATTTGGTGCAAGGTAAAGGGTGCGTGCCTTCTCGTACTCTATTATTCGTGCCTTCTTCTGCCACCTTCTGTAGTTTTCCACCCCTTTGTTCCAGGCGTCTGTAAAGGATACACCGACGAGTGTGGTCTCAACGGGTATCCATATGGTGCGGTTGTAGACCACATAGCTCTCTGGCGGGAAGCCAAAGTATATGCTTTCCTCTTCTGGCACACCGGTATCAAACATGGCAAACACATGTCCTGGCACATCCAGCACAGCTGTGCTTATACCCACTGCCTCAAGCAGGGATGCATAGAGGCTTGTAAGGTCGTCACAGTCTCCAACCTTTCTTGTGATGGTCTCACGGGGAAACTGCACGAAATCCACCACTCCCTTAAGCCCTGATACAACACTGAAGGGTGAGCTGGGGTCTTCCATATAGGATATGCCAATAACCCCCATGGCCTCAAACAGTGCCCTTGCCTTAAGAAGATTGCGATTGAGCCCCCCATCTCTGTACCCTGAAACAGCGGATGTGGCAATCTCCACAATTACGGGGTCTCTGGGTGTTATAAAGGAGGCTATCTTGCCCTTGTCATCCCACACAAGGGCGTGCTTCTCGTACACATATATGGGGCTGTTAAGTGTTATTGCATGCTGTTTGCCCCTGTCAGTGTAGGTTATCTTTATCTCCGATTGTATGAAGGTGCTGTCTGTAATGTCCAGTATCCTGCTGTTAAAGACCATGTTAAGGGCCCTCTTTATGGTCTTTCCAGCTGGCAGTTCACCCAGGTTAATCCTTGTGGGATAGTCCATGTATCTTTTTACCGCTATGGATACTGTTACATCCTTAAGGGGTCTCTGCGTGGTGTTCTTAAGGGTTATGGTTCCTGCAGGATATCTTGCGTAGTACTTGTAGTTGCTTGAGAAGAGCTCTTTAAATCTTACCTTTACCTTAAGCGGTAGTTCTCCACCGTTGAGGGGGGCGAGTTCTTTCTTTATGGAACTCAGTGTGGTGTGAAATCTATCGAGCAGTTTTCCGTAGGATTTCTCTATGGCGAGCTCTTTACCCAGTGAATCGCTCATGTGGACTATTCTGGTTCTGTCCTTAAGGCTCGACAGAGGTCTTACAGGGTTCACACCGTAGATAGTCATCTCCACCTCTGCCTCAAACTCCTTGAAGTTACCACCCAGTAGCTGTTTGCCAGTGTGCACATCCTCTGTAAGCTCAACCACCACATCCACTGCTTTCAGTTTGTCCTGCATCCTGTAGGGGGCTCCCCTGCCCAGGTCTATCACACTGTAGCCATAGGATGCAAGCTCTCTTACAAACTCCTCTCTGTATCTATCACCACCCATGCGGGTTATAACTCCTATCTTGAACTCATGTGTTCTGGCCTTAAGACCTACATCCTCTTTAAGTCTCTTTACATCAACGAACATCATGTAGACCGCACTTTCTCTTGTCTGATAAAGTAGCTCTCCTGCAAGAACATAGTTGCCCATACGGGAGAGCACCTTTTCTCTGAAGAGTCTTATCTTTTCTGGGGTGGGTTCTGTGAGCATCTTATAGAAGGTCTGCTTCAGTGTCCTTATCTTTACAGCCCTGGATACCATGCGGATGCGGTCTCGCCTGCTTTCTACAAACACCACATCCAGCCCTCTTACAGGTCTTTTAAGAGAGTGTAGTTTCAGCTCTCCTCTACCCTCTATGACAGCCCTTGTAAGAAGGCTTACCTTATCCTTTCTGTGTCTGACCCTCTCAAGTGCACTCTTCTTTTTGCCCATCCTGAAGAGTGCATAGGCCAGTGTTGCATTAATTACAGGGCTATCCTCCTTTTTTAGCAACTCCGTGGCATAATCCACTGCCCTGGGCCAGTTACCGTTGAGGAGGGCTCTGACAAGTGCCTCTTCAGGTGGATCTGTATCTGCTGATGTTGCCTGTGCTGAACAGACAAAAAAGAAGAGTGTTAAAGGGATTAAAAGCCCCCTTATTCTATGCATACTATATTACACCTTCCATAAGTATTTTCTGGGTTTCCTGTTTTATGGGTGTTGTATCCACACCCTTGTTTTCTGCTATAAAGTATGCCCTTACAAGCTCTGCCAGACTCTTTCTGTAGTTACCCTTTTCTTTAAGCCTTCTGGCATTTTTAAGTAGCCTGTCCTCTGCACCTGAAAAGATGTCCTTCAGTTTCTCGCCAATCTCCCTTACCACCTCGTCCTCAACGCTCTTGAGAAGCTCTGAATCACTGGGAAGCTCTGGCAGTTTTTCCTCTATGTTTATATCTCCTATACTCACGCCCTCTCTTCCTTCAGAGCTTTTTACCTTCTTTTTCTCCACCACATCCACATATATGATGTTACCGTTTGAGTCCACCACCCTCCATCCAACAGAAACGGTTGCTATCTTTCTGTAGTGTGTAATCCTGTATTTCACATTTTCAAACACTGGTTCCTCGATGTACTTTGGTGGCTCCTTGCCTGTTCTGCCTCTGGCAATCCATTGTTCGTATTCGGGGTTAAGGGTCTTCCTTGTGCCAACCTTTGCCCTCAGGGTTCTGAAGTTATTGAGCACAGAGTTTTCCACCTTGTAATCTGTCACACTGCCCACGATCAGATAGTCTGCCCCTATAAGTTTAAGTATATCCCTTCTTAGCTCTCCACCCTGAAGTGCCCTCACCTCTTTTTCCTTTATTATGGCCTCCATGGCACTTCTCTCAAGTATCCTTACATCCTTGCCGAGTTCGTTGTACACATAATAGAGTATTCGTGTTGCGAGCATGTTGCCCGCATCAACGCTGTAGGATGGCCCTCTGAAGGGTATCACCGCGAGGGTGGGCAGGGCAAGGTTTTCAAGCTCCTCCTTCCATCTGTCCCTGAGAAGTGTTATCTCCTGGTTGTTGGGCTCTATCCTTGAGATAAGGTCTACATAGAGATAGGCTATCTCCTTTTCACCCCTCTGCCACTCCTGTTTTGCCCTTATGAGCATTTCGTCAACTGTTCTGTTTATCTCTTCAGATGGTGTGAAGATTTTCGTCCTCTTCTCATAGGGTAATCTTTTAATAAGAGATATTGCCCTGAGGAAGGCATTGCCTGCAGAGAGCAGAAGGTCTTCCCTTGAAAACTCCACCCCTTCTCTTAAGAGTGTTTTTACCCAGTCTTGGAGTGTGGCATTTACAAGCTCCCTTGCCTCCTTTGTATCCCTGTAGGTAAGGGCAAGCTCGGCAAACCTGAGCGCCCTTTCGAAGTTCTTCCTCATCAAGGCGTCTTTTGCCTCTTTGATGTGATAGCTGTAGGAGTTCCTGTTTCTTGCCAGTGCAAGCTCCTTTTCCACCTCTCTGTAGGAAGGCTCCATCCTGTAGATTATGCTGAAAACCCTGTGGGCAACCCTCCATCTTTCTTCCTTCTTTGCCCTGAGGCCTTCCTGGTAGAGGGTGTTCAGGGTTTTTGTCCTGTATTCCTCAAAGAGTTTCTTTTTTGAGGGGTCAAGCCTTATGGCCTTTTCAAAAAGTGTGGTGGCCTCTTCAAACCTGTTTTTTGCTCCCTCCCTGTAGGCCTTCTTCAGAAGCTCTTCCACAGCCCTGCGGGTATTCTTCCTTCTCTCCTCTATAAGGGCTCTAACATCTGTGGTATCAACAGATGGGTTTATCTTTTTTATCTCCCCGAGTTTCCTTTCAAACCCAGAGAGCTCTTCAAGAGGCACGGGCTCTTCAGCACTGGTTATCTGTTCTTTCAGCATCTCAAGCCTCTGGACCGCATACTTACCGCTTATCTCTTCCATGCGGTTGCACAGGGGGTCTAAAGGATTTCTTGCACAGAGCTCTTTGAGTATCCTGTATGCATCGGCGTATCTGTGCTGTTTGACCGCACTGTAGTATTCCTCCCTCTGTTTGAGTGCCACACAGCTGTAAAGAAAAATGGTAAGCACCAGAACAGGGATTCCTCTTCTCATGGCTGTTTTCATAGGAATTCTCTCCCTTCTATGGACTCATTTCTTCTGGAGTGTTTTCTTTCGCATATCCTCTTTCCAGTCTCTGTGCTTGTTTATTATCCTGAGCACCTCCATGGGTTCGTCTGTAACCTTTATTATGTTGAGCTCTTCTCTGTCTATGGTTCCATATTTTAACATAGTGGTTTTCATAAAATCGAGTATGGGTGCCCAGTACTCTGTTCCGAAGAGGATAAGCGGGAAGGGGTATATCTTGTGGGTCTGTATGAGTGTGAGTGCCTCGAAGAATTCATCAAGTGTGCCGAAGCCACCTGGCATACACACATATCCCATGGCGTATTTTACAAACATCACCTTTCTTGCAAAGAAGTATCTGAAGTGCAGGGATTTGTTCTGATAGGGGTTTGGCTTCTGCTCTTTTGGCAGTGATATGTTAAGCCCCACTGAAAGTCCTCCACCGAGCATTGCCCCCTTGTTTGCTGCCTCCATGAGGCCAGGGCCTCCGCCTGTTATTATGGTGTAGCCATTTTCCGCAAGCAGTTTTGCCACCTCAACCGTCTTGCGGTAAAACTTGTTTCTCGGTTTGAACCTTGCAGAGCCGAATATGCTTACCGCTGGCCCTATATCTGCCAGTTCTTCGAAGCCTTCCACGAATTCACTCAGGATGCGAAACAGTCGCCAGGTTTCCTTTCCCTTAAGGTCGTCTATGGTTGCCATGTTTTCTTACTCCCATTCTATGGTACTTGGTGGTTTTGAGCTTATGTCATAAACCACACGGTTTATACCCCTGACCTCGTTTATGATTCTTGATGATATGCGCTCGAGCACACCATATGGCACCCTTGTCCAGTCTGCGGTCATACCGTCAACGCTGTTTACAATTCTTACTGCAAGGGTATTCTCATAGGTTCTCTCATCTCCCATGACCCCAACTGTCTTTACAGGCAACAGCACTGCAAATGCCTGCCACACCTTTGTGTAAAGTCCTGCCCTTTTTATCTCCTCAAGCACTATTGCATCTGCCTCTCTCAGTATGGCGCACTTTCTGGGGGTTACCTCACCTATTATCCTTATGGCAAGTCCTGGCCCCGGGAAGGGATGGCGGTTTACGAGCTCCTCTGGAAGTCCGAGTTCTCTGCCGAGAACCCTCACCTCATCTTTAAATAGCTCTCTGAGGGGTTCCACAAGCTCAAGGTGCATCCTTTTAAGAAGCCCTCCCACATTGTGGTGGCTCTTTATGGTTGCAGAGGGCCCCCTGTGGGAGACACTCTCTATAACATCGGGATAGAGTGTGCCCTGGGCAAGAAACCTCACCCCTTTTATCTTTCTTGCCTCTTCCTCGAACACCCTTATAAACTCGTTTCCTATGAGCTTGCGTTTTCTTTCAGGGTCTGTCACACCGCGCAGTTTTTCAAAGAACCTTCTGCGGGCATTCACCCTTTTTATTCGCATGTGGAAGTTTTCCTTCAATGTGGAGTAGACCTTCTCTGGCTCGTTCTTTCTGAGCACTCCGTTGTCAACGAATATGCAGGTGAGTCTGTCTCCCACTGCCCTGTGCACCAGTGTGGCTGTAACAGCGGAGTCCACCCCTCCGCTTATACCGCAGACCACCCTGTGGTCTGCCACCTGCTCTCTTATCCTCTCCACAGCGTTTTCTATAAAGGAACCCATGGTCCACATGGGTCTACAGCCACATATTCTGAAAAGAAAGTTCCTGAGTATCCTTTTACCCTTCGGGGTGTGGACCACCTCTGGATGAAACTGCACTCCGAAGAGCCTTCTGTTTCTGTGTCTCATTGCGCCTATAACGCCCCTTTCGGTGTGTGCAATGGCGTCAAACCCCTCTGGCAGTTTTTCAACCCCGTCACCGTGGCTCATCCACACCTTTACGGGTTCATCCCTGAATCCGTGGAAGAGGTCTTCCCTGTCTTCTATGGTAAGATAGGCAGGCCCGTACTCACGCCTTTCACTTCTTTCCACCCTTCCACCAAAGAGCTTTGCCATAAACTGCATACCGTAGCATATACCGAGCACTGGCACACCCAGGCTGAACAGGTCTTCGGGAACCTTCGGGGCGGTTCTGTCATGCACGCTTGATGGGCCTCCTGAAAGTATTATGCCCTTTGGTTCAAACCTCTTTATGGCGGACAGGGGTTTGTTGTAGGGGTGTATCTCGCAGTACACATGGGCCTCCCTCACCCTTCTTGCTATAAGCTGGGTGTACTGCGAGCCAAAGTCCAGTATGAGTATTCTGTGGCTTTGTATGTCCTTCATCTTACTTTATCTCTATCTGATAATTCGGGGCCTCTTTTGTTATAACCACATCGTGGACATGGCTTTCCCTGAGCCCTGCGGGTGTGAGTTTTACAAACCTTGCCTTTTTGTGGAGTTCCTCTATGGTTCTGCATCCCAGGTATCCCATGCCTGCCTTAAGCCCTCCTATGAGCTGGTATATGGTGGATGCAAGGGGTCCTTTGTGTGGCACCCTGCCCTCTATGCCTTCTGGCACAAGCTTCAGTTCGCTTTCCACATCGTCCTGATAGTAGCGGTCCTTACTGCCCTTTTTCATTGCCTCTATGGAGCCCATTCCCCTGTAGAGCTTGAATGTTCTTCCCTGATAGAGGATGGTCTCACCGGGGCTTTCCTCTGTTCCTGCAAAGAGCCCGCCTATCATAACAGAGTGTGCCCCTGCGGCAAGGGCCTTTGTAACATCGCCCGAGTACTTTATGCCTCCATCTGCTATAACGGGTATGCCCTTTTTTCTTGCCACACTTACCGCATCCATTATGGCCGTTATCTGTGGCACACCTATGCCTGTTACTATCCTTGTTGTGCAGATGGAGCCAGGCCCCACACCAACCTTTACCGCATCCACACCTGCCTTTATGAGGGCCTCTGCCCCCTCCTTTGTGGCCACATTTCCTGCGATGAGCTGACAGTCAAAGTTCTTCTTTATGTCCTTTACAGACTCTATAACCCCCTTGCTGTGCCCGTGTGCTGTGTCTATGACTATGCAGTCTGCACCTGCCCTGAGAAGGGCATCCACCCTTTCATCCCTGTCAAAGGACACACCAACCGCAGCTCCCACGCGAAGTCTACCAAGCTCATCCTTGCAGGAGTTGGGAAAACGCTCCCTTTTTTCTATATCGGTCATGGTTATAAGGCCTTTTAATCTGCCTGATGAGTCCACAAGCGGAAGCTTCTCTATCCTGTGTTTATGGAGCACCCTTTTGGCCTCCTCTATGGATATGTCAGGAGGGGCTGTAACCACATTCTTTGTCATGATTTCGGATATCTTCTTTTCGGGGTCTTCCTCGAACCTGAGATCCCTGTTTGTAACTATACCCACCAGCACGCCATCGCCCTTTACCACGGGAAAGCCTGAAATCTGCTCCTCCCTCATTATCTTGAGTGCATCTGCCACCCTCTGCTCGGGCTCGAGGGTTTTTGGCCTGAGTATCACCACAGACTCGTATTTCTTCACCTTGTCCACCTGCTGGGCCTGTTCCTCCACTGTGAGGTTTTTGTGTATAATACCTATGCCACCCTCCTGGGCTATGGCTATTGCCATGCGTGCCTCTGTAACCGAGTCCATGGCAGCACTGAGAAGCGGAATGTTGAGGGTTATCTTGTTGGTAAGCTTTGTTGATACATCCACATCCCTGGGCAATACCTCTGAATACGATGGCACCAGCAGTACATCGTCAAATGTAAGTCCTGTCCTTATATCCCTTTCCATTTAGCCCACACCCCCTTTTTTGTAATGTTCTTTCTTGAGTGCATCTATTATTATTCCCTCAAGAAGCCCTGCATCACTCACCCTCATGGTATAGAGGCCAAATGCCTCCATACATTTAAGCACAATGGCTGTTCCAGGGATTATAAGGTCCTCCCTGCCCTTCTCAAGTGAAAGAAGCTGTTTTCTCTCCTCAAGGCTCATCGTTACAAGCCTGTGGTATATCTTCCTTACGCCATCATAGGTGAGGATGTAGTTGTTGATTTTATCTGGCTGGTAGGTTTCAAGAGATTGCTCTATGCTTGCAAGGGTGGTTACAGTGCCTGCGGTGCCACACAGTTCACACATATCTTTTCTGAATACGCCTGAGAGAGAAGTCCTCACATGGTGCAGAAACTCCTCTATCCTTTTTTCAAGTCCTTCAAGCTCTCTTTCCCCTGGCGGGTCAGACCTTAAAAACCCCTCTGTAAGGTGTACCACCCCCATGTTTTCAACACTTATGGTCTCAAAAACCCTGTCTCCTCCACAGTAGACAAACTCTGTACTGCCTCCGCCTATGTCCACAATGAGTATCTCTTCTTTTTCTCTTTTAACCGCAGAGAGCACACCCTCCACACACAGGCGTGCCTCCTCTGTGCCGTCTATAATCCTTACATCCATTCCTGTTTTTTCTTTTACCCTTTCAATAAATACCTCTCTGTTTTTTGCCCTTCTTACCACACTGGTTGCAACCGCAAGTATGTGTTCTGCTCCTGCATGTACTGCGGTGTCTTTGAACTCCATGAGTACCCTTATGGTTCTTTCGATGGCATCCTCTTTAAGCCCTGCCTCTTCTGTAAATCCACCACCGAGCCTTGTGATTCTGCGGTCTCTGGCAATCTCCTTAAGCCCTCTCTGGTGGGCTGTTTCTGCAACGAGGAGCCTCAATGTGTTTGATCCTATGTCTATGGATGCAAGCCTCATTTCTGCCCATCAATGTAGTGTTTTGCATACTGTGTGTAGTTTTCTGCAGAGCGCACTATTTTTTCCACCTCTTCGTCCTTAAGTGTTCTTACCACGCGTGCTGGCACCCCCAGGGCAAGGCTTCGTGGTGGTATCTCTGTGCCCTCTGTTACTATGGCACCTGCCCCTATTATGGAGCACTCTCCAATACGGGCACCATCGAGCACAATCGCACCCATGCCAACGAGTATTCTATCCTCAAGTGTGCATCCGTGCAGTATCACCCCGTGGCCTATGGTAACCTCGTTTCCTATTATCAGGGGATGGACCTTCCTCGTTACATGGAGTGTGGAGTTGTCCTGCACATTTGTCCTCTCTCCTATCCTTATGTAGTTTACATCCGCCCTTATCACCACATTGAACCACACACTGGAAAAGTCCCCTATCCTCACATCGCCTATCACCCTTGCACTCTCCTCCACGAAGACAGCCCTGCCAAGCTCTGGATATACTCCCCTGTATGGAAGTATCATCAGGATAACCTCCTTAGAAAAGCCCGTTAAATTATTAAAATTTATCAGAACACTCCCCCTTATGCAACGAGATTTACGGGGTGGACAGTTTTTTAAAGCCTGGCAGGGGTATAAGGGCCTTAATCTTATGGCCTCTTTCCACCGTAAACGCAGAACCCCAGATACTTGTAAAAACACTCCACAGGGGAAAAACCCGCCTCTTTCAGAAGCTCCAGCTCTTCCTCAAGAGACAGCAGTTTCTGCCTGTGTTCAGCCACCGATGCCCTTCTCATAACCTCTTCACTTACAGGTTCCAGCCCCCTTTCAAGTGCCCTTTCGTCCATCTCCTCTCTGTGGGTCTTCTCGTACCAGCCTTCAAGCTCAGGGGAAGGAGGAACCACAGTGTCCATATTAACGAAATATCCTCCCCGCACAAGGGAGCCTATTATGTGTCCCAGAAGCGTCCTTTTATCTTCCCTCTTAAGATGATGCAGGGCAAGTGAAGAATAGACCAGATGAAACCCCCCTCTACCGAGCCCGTT
>JALUQR010000057.1:0-18120 GCA_027017505.1 bacterium | reverse complement strand
CTTCGCCTGCAGCCAGAACCACACAATCCATCGTTCAACTCCCAAGATCGTCGGGATTGATTCCCGATTTGCTGACAATGCGGTTGTCCATAAAGACAAAAGCCGTCTTTTTGCCCGCTCGAGCATCCCCGGGGAGCCATCAAAAAGGTATATCCTCATCGAGGGGTTTATCTTTAAAAGTCCCTCTGCGGTGGTGCCATCTCCGCATCCAAGCTCACACACCACAGGGTTTTCCTCTCTCACAATGTTTCTGAAGAATCCATAAAAGACCGCCTCAAGCCTTTCCACACAGGGCACTATGATGTCTCTCAAGTTCACATACTTCTCTTCAAATCCACCCTCTCCCCATATCTTTCTCTCTGTGTTCATGATTCAGGATTCTACCATAAAGGGAAACAGGGGGTAAACCCCTCCATACTGTGGTCTTAGCCGGTATCTTCCCTTAAAAGCTCTATCCTTAATACCCTTTTTGTGTTCTCTTCCACCCTGAAATCCTCTGACTGTCTTATACCCGCAACCCAGATTACCCTGCCATCTGCAACCACAATGGGTATCCTTCTTCTTTCCTCAAGAGGAATCTTTTCATCTATGAAGATGTCCTTTATTTTTCTGCTACCACTCATGCCCAGGGGGCGCATTCTATCGCCGGGTCTGAATGTTCTTACAAGAAGTGGGGCTGGAAGGTGCTCGTAATCGAAGTAAGCAACGCATCTATCCTTTTCAAACACCTCTGGTCTACCTGTAACCTCTGCTTTGAGCAGATACCCTGTACCCTCAAGGGTGGTGAGCCCTGGCACCTTAAGGGGTGTCTCTTCTGGCATCACTGGTTCCGGGGCTCCCTCTGTGGTAACCACAACCTCTTCGTAGGCCCTTTTAAGATAAAGCCCCTCACCGAGTGATATGCACACATTTGGCCTTCTGCCCCTTAGTGCACGCAGGAACTGCTCTGCCTGTGCGCTTTCCATAAGGTCTCTTCTTTTGTGTAGCCTTTCTGTGGCCTTCATGAAAAGCCTCGTTACGATTGCATCATCCAGCTTGACAAGCTCCTCTCTTCTGAAGCACACCCTGTCTTTTTCAACCACTGCAAGCTCTTTGAAAACCTCTGTGGTCTGGGCCTCCAGGTAGCGGGCATCCCTTCTTAAAAGGGATGAGAGCCTTGAAAGGGTCTCCACTATCGAGGGGTTATAGTGTTTCTCAAGATAGGGTATGAGCTCAAGCCTTATCCTGTTTCTCAGGTATCTTTTAGAGCGGTTTGTTGAATCCTCCACATACCTTATGGAGTGTGCTCTGGCGTACTCCTCTATCTCCTCTCTTTTGACCTCTATGAGGGGTCTTATGAAGGGTGCTCTTACGGGCTCAATACCCTTGAGCCCCTCGATGGATGCACCCCTCAGAAGTCTCATGAGCACTGTCTCTGCGTTATCGTTCATGTTGTGTCCCAGGGCTATTCTATCAAGTGAGTGCTCTCTCACGACATCCTCGAAGAAGCTCAGCCGTTTTTTTCTTGCCCAGTCCTGGATTGACACACCCTCTGGCTTTGCATCCTGTGGAAGGCTTCTGCATACAAACTCAAGCCCCAGTTCTTCTGCCAGCTCCTCTACGAAACGGGCATCCCGCAGGGATTCCTCACCCCTTAAGTTGTGGTTAAGATGACACACAATGAGCTTGAGATTCCACCTCTCTTTAAGTTTTACGAGTATGTGAAGAAGCACAACGGAGTCCACCCCGCCAGAGACCCCCACACCAACCCTCTGGCCCTCTGAAAGCATTCCGTATTTTTCAATGGTCTTTTCAACCCTTTCAGGAAGCATACTCTATTTTACCTCATAAGTGGTGCCAAAACCAACCCCCTGGTGGTCTTTATATAACAGCGGTTGTGTGGTAAAATCTATAACCATATGTGGACAGGCAGATGCATGGATACGATAAAGAGGCTGTGTGTTACGGTAGCTGTCTTCTTTCTTTTAACAAGCCCCTGTTACAGCAGGGACATCCTTGAGGATATTCCCCTTGCCACACATCTTAAGGAGCGTTACACCGATGACCTTCCGGGGCTTCTGAAGAGAAGGTACATAAGGGTTCTCACCACATTTAACAGGACAAACTTCTTTATAGCCAGCTCCCGCACCTACGGGTTTGAGTATTCTCTTCTTAAGGAGTATGAGAAGTTTTTAAACCGTGGAGTTAAAAGAAGGGAGCTTAAGATAACCCTTGAGTTTATTCCCGTAAGCAGAGACCGTCTTATTCCGCTTCTTCTTGAAGGCTATGGCGATATTGTTGCCGCGGGGCTTACCATAACCCCTGAGAGACTTAAGAAGGTTGACTTTACAGACCCTTATCTTACCGATGTGGACGAGGTGGTTGTGGTTCATCGCTCTGTGGTGGACATAAAGAGGGCAGAGGACCTCTCTGGCAGGAGCGTTTATGTAAGGCGTACCAGCAGTTATTACGAGAGTCTTAAACTGCTTAACAGCAAGCTCACCCTCAAGGGACTAAAGCCTGTAAGGGTGATTACAGCGGATGAGAGCCTTGAGACAGAGGACATCCTTGAGATGGTAAATGCAGGGGCAATAAAGATT
Organism: bacterium; assembly: GCA_027017505.1. Taxonomy (GTDB): domain Bacteria; phylum Desulfobacterota; class GWC2-55-46; order GWC2-55-46; family DRQE01; genus DRQE01. The sequence continues at coordinate 15,541 of JALUQR010000057.1, read as the reverse complement.
ACCATAGCTGACAGCCACATAGCCCGCATATGGTCCAGGGTCTTTAAAAACATCCGTGTGCTTGAGGATGTTACCGTAAGGGAGGGTGGCAAGATAGCCTGGATGGTAAGAAAAAACAACCCCCTTCTTAAGGAAAGTCTTAACAGGTTTATAAAACATCATCGCAGGGGCACACTCATAGGCAACATATACTTTAACAGGTATTTCAAGAACACCCGCTAGATAAAGAACCCCCTTGACAGGGACATTTCAAAAAAGCCCTATGTGAGGCTCTTTAAAAAGTACGGCAAAAAATACGGCTTTGACTGGCTGTTTCTCATGGCTGTTGCCTATCAGGAATCTGGCCTTGACAACAGAAAACGAAGCCCATCGGGAGCCATAGGCATAATGCAGGTAAGGCCTGCGACTGCAAGGGACAGAAACATAAGGATAAAAAACATCCACCTTCTTGAAAACAACATACATGCTGGCACCAAATACCTTGCCTTCTTAAGGGACAGATATTTTTCGGACCCCTCGCTTACTGAAAGAGACCGCCTGCGTCTTACCCTCGCAGCGTACAACGCAGGCCCCCTCAAGATAAGAAAGGCACGCCTTACCGCAAAACGCATGGGGCTAAACCCCAACAGGTGGTTCCGCAATGTGGAGATAGCAGTGCTCAAGACCATCGGGCAGGAAACAGTCAGGTATGTGAGTAACATTAACAAGTACTACATCCTCTACAAACTGCACTTTGAGAATCTCGAAAGAAAAAAGGCCCTGAAGAGGCAGGCAATAAGATAGTCCTCTACTGGCGTGCGTCCTCTATAAGCCTTTTAAGCACCGAACGATGGCAGAGGGATTCATCCCTGCAGTAGCAACCTATGGCAACGGGTGTTCTTCTTGCCATCTCTTTTATAAGACAGAGTACAGCCCTTGCAGAGCTGTTCGAGAGTATCTCCCTTTCGTAGGAGCTTGCAAACTCATTCCACTTCCTGGCAGGGTCTTTTCTGAACTCCTTTATAAGCTCCGGGCTTGGTGCCAGCAGGGGTAGCCACACATCGAAGTAGCCCTTTCGCTGGTAGTCCTCCTTCTTTATCCCTCTGGGAAGGAACCTTACAGCCCCTATCCTCAGGGCCTCCTGCAGGCTACCACCCTCTCCGCATCTGTATGTGGTAAGCATGAGTCTTTCAGAACCTGCCATGGCACTTTTTGTACTTCTTTCCGCTTCCACAGAAGCAGGGCTCGTTTCTGCCAGGGGTCTTAGGGGTCCTGCGGGGAACGGGCTGTGGAACCATGCTCCTTATCCTTGGAATAACCGCTTCCACAGCCTCTTCCACTGTTTTGAAACCCCTCCTGAAGTGTGAATCATTGACCCTTTTTTCAAGCTCAACCGCTCTTTTTATCTTTTCTGTGTTCATGTTTGAGGACAGTGCGGTATCCACCACTCTACAGAATCCTTCCTCATCGGGCCTCTTTCCAGGTGTGCCGAGCTCCCTGCACCAGCGGGGCCTTACATCCACTCCCCTGAGTGCAGGATGTATAAGACAGATGCCACCCTCTCCCTCAAATGTGCATCTGAAGGCAAACATTGCCCGAAGCCTTATGTTAAGACAGCCCCCTTTCTGTGTTACATCCACCACATCAAGGCATATCCTTTCAGGGCTTTTAAAGAGCGGGCGTGGTGTGGGCTCTGTGGTAACATAGTGGGTTACAACCCTGTCTATTCTTTCGCGCACGCTTCTTATTATGGCCTTTTTAAACCCCGCAAGCCCTGAAAGCCCTCCATCTTTCTTCAGGGTATAGACTATTATGGCCCACCAGGGCCTACAGCATATTCCTCCGCAAAGCTCTGTACATATGCGGGTAACATCCCCTGTCATGGTTGATAATGTAACATTTCTTAAAGCCCCTTTACAAGGTGTGTGCTTCTTTTCTTGACATTTATTTTCAGTCTGTTAAACTTGAAAGGTTATATCTTTCTGAAATGGGGGGGTAATATTGTGGTGGAAGAGACACGCTGGAAACACAGTTTTTACGAAGAGGTGGAATCAATAAAACTTAAGGATCCGCTTGCCTACATACTGGGTGCACTCGATGAGGGTGAGCCCTTTGTGTTCACCTATGGAGATGCGGTAAAACTTGCAGGCCATTCGTGTCCTGCAATAGCAGGGGCATACAAGCTTACCGCAAAGGCACTTAAGTTTCTCTATGGCGAGGAGCTTCCCGTAAGGGGAGAGATAAGGGTGCTCATAAAGGGAGACCCCACACAGCTGTCCTACGGGCCACAGTCACAGGTAATATCCCTTATAACAGGGGCGTCAGGGGTTACTGGTTTTAAGGGGCTTGGTGGAAGATACAGCAGATTCAACAAACTCGTATTTGACAGCAAGGACTTCCAGTACAGCACCTTCATATTCCAGCGCGAGGACACCGAAAGGGCGGTCAAGGTGGTCTACAACCCCAGTGCCATAGAACAGCCAAGGGAGCTTAACGAGCTTGCCCCCAGGGTTCTCGGCCAGCTTGCAACAGAACAGGAAAAGGAAAGGTTCATAGAGCTCTGGCAGGAAAGGATAAGGAAGATACTCCTTGAGGATGAGAACTATCCAGGGCTCTTTGAGCTCGAAGAGCTCAAGGGGTTTGTGTTTCCTTCAGAGTAAGGGCCTTCAATTTTATGACCCTTCAGGAACTTGCACAGTCAATAGACCTCTCTCTTCTGAAACCCCATATTAAAGAGGAAGAGCTACGCTCTGCAATAAAGGTCGCATGTGGTTATCCCCTTGCGGGCATATGTGTGCCACCAGTATACACAGGGATTGCCAGAAACCTCCTTGAAGAAACGAAAATACATGTTATAACCGTTATAGGGTTTCCCCTGGGCTATGAGAAGCCTGCGGTAAAGCTCAAAGAGGTGGAACTGGCCCTCAACGACGGAACCCATGAGGTGGACATGGTGATGAACATATCCGCACTTAAGTCAGGAGACCTGAAAACCATAAGGGAAGAGATATGTGGTGTGGTATCCCTTGAAAGGAGTCTCATTGTTAAGGTCATAATAGAGTGCTGTTATCTATCACGGGAGGAAAAGCTTCTCTCCTTACGGTTGATAGAGGAGTGCGGTGCGCACTTTGTTAAGACCTCCACCGGGTTTGCCCCCTCTGGTGCAACCATAGAGGATGTAAGGCTTCTTAAAGAACACACCAGACATCTCAAGGTAAAGGCAGCGGGTGGCATAAATGGGCTTGAGATGGCCCTTGAGTTTCTCAGGGCAGGTGCTGACAGAATAGGCACAAGCTCTGGCATTGAAATACTCAATGAGTTCAGGCAAAGACATGGCGATAAGGGAATCTGACATACTGGACTTCATGAACACAGGTGCCAACAGGCCCCTCTCTGTAAAGGAGCTTCTCAGGGCCCTCGGCATCCCCCAGGAGGAAAAAAGAACCCTTCGAAGGCTACTGAAGGAGATGGTCTTGCGCGGTGAGCTTGTGCGCATAAGGGGTGGTAGATACGGGCTTCCCTCAAGGATGAATCTTGTCACAGGAGAGCTCACATGCCATCCTGATGGATTCGGCTTTGTAACACCTGACGAAGGTGGAGACGATATATTCATCCCTCCAAGAAGGCTTAACGGAGCCATGCATGGAGACCGTGTGGTGGTAAGAATCGAGGCAAGAAGAAGGGGCGGGGAAAAAAGAGAGGGCTCCATAATAAGGGTGCTTTCAAGGGCACACAAACGCATTGTGGGAAGGTTCGTAAAGACAAGGGAGGTAAACTTTGTCATACCCTCTGATGAGAGGATACTGGAACGCATCGTTATACCCTCTGGTAAAAGTGGCAGGGCAAGGGATGGAGAGATAGTGGAGGTGGAAATTACAAGATGGCCCACCACCTGGCAGGCACCCCTCGGAAGGGTCACAGAAATACTCGGCGATAGCACAGACCCCGATGTGGAGGTGGAGATTATTGCAAGAAAATACGAGCTTCCAAGAAAGTTCCCGCGCCAGGTGCTCAAGGAGGCAAAGAAGATACCTGCAGGACTTCTTCCAGAGGACATGGAGGGCAGGGTTGACCTGCGCGGGCTTAACACATGCACCATAGATGGTGAAAGGGCAAGGGACTTTGACGACGCTGTGGCAATAGAGAAAAAGGATGACCACTACATCCTCTATGTATCCATAGCTGATGTTAGCCATTATGTTAAGGAGGGCTCACAGCTTGACAGGGAGGCAGGCCTGAGGGGCACAAGCGTGTACTTTCCTGACAGGTGCATCCCCATGCTTCCTGAAAACCTCTCCAACGGTATATGCAGTCTCAACCCCGGTGAAGACAGGCTCACAATCACCGTGGAGATAAGATTCTCAAAAAAGGGTGTGCCAGTGGATGTGAGGTTTTACGAAAGCGTTATAAGGAGCAGATACAGGCTTACCTACACAGAGGTAAGCGAGATGCTGGAAAATAAACACCCAGGGCTTATAAAGAAGTACTCCGCCATATATCCAGACCTCAAACTCATGGAAGAGCTTGCCAGAAAACTCAACCGTGAGCGCATGAAACTTGGCTCCATAGACTTTGACCTTCCCGAGCCAGAGATAATCATAGACATAGAGGGCAGACCCCAGGACATCGTAAAGGCTCCCCGCACCATAGCCCACAGGATAATAGAGGAGTTCATGCTCGTTGCAAACAGAAAGGTCGCAGAACTTTTCGAAGAGGGAGATTATCCTGCCATCTACAGGGTTCACGAGCCACCTGCACCCGAGAAGGTGGAGGCCCTCAGGGAGTTTCTCACAGGCTTTGGCTACACCCTTCAGAGAAAAATCTCACCACGCACTTTTCAGAAACTCATAAACACCGTAAAGGACAGACCCGAAGAGAGACTCATAAACCATGTAATCCTGCGGACAATGAAACAGGCGGTGTACTCTGCAGAGAACACGGGACACTTCGGGCTTGCCTTTTCCACATACACACACTTCACCTCTCCCATAAGAAGGTATCCTGACCTTGTGGTCCATAGACTGCTTAAAAAACTCCTGCACCACAGATACACCGAAAGGGAACAGGAGCGCATGAGAAGACTCTTGCCAGAGATAGCGGATGCATCTTCAAAATGCGAACGCCGTGCCATGGAGGCAGAAAGAGAGTGTGTGGACCTTAAGAAGGCACAGTTCATGCAGGACAAAATAGGCGAGGTGTTTGAGGGCTTTGTATCAGGGGTGGAAAGCTTCGGATTCTTTGTGGAACTCAAGGAGTACTTCGTTGAAGGCCTTGTGCATGTGACAACCCTGAGGGATGACTTCTACATGTTCGATGAAAAACAGCACGCCCTTGTCGGAGAGAACACCCGCAAGAGATACTACATAGGTAAAGAGGTGCTTGTGAGGGTAAGCCATGTGGATATCGAGCGAAGAAGGATAGAGCTTGAGCCTGTGGAAAAAAGAAAAAGGAGGAAGAGGAAATAGAGACGAAAGATGAAGGTTGTACGAACCCCTGAAGAGATAGACACCTCTGGCGGGGTGGTTCTGACCCTTGGAAACTTTGATGGTATACACCTGGGTCACCAGAAAATCCTGAAGACCCTTTCAGAGAGGGCACAGAAGACAGGTCTGCCCAGTGTGGTATACACCTTTGAGCCACATCCCCGCAAGGTTGTCTCCCCGGGGGAAAGCCCTCCCCTTATTATCACGCAGGAAGAAAAGATAGCCCTTATAGAGTCCTTTGGTATAGACTACCTTCTTCTTGCCCGCTTTACAAAGGAGTTTGCAGCCACCCATGCACGCAAGTTTGTGGAGGATGTGCTTGCAAAAAAACTACGGGTAAGGGAGGTCTGGGTGGGGCATGATTACTTCTTTGGCAGGGGCAGGGAGGGAAGTGTGGAGTATCTTAAAGAGATGGCCGAAAGGCTTGGCTTCGGGGTGGGTGTTATACCTGCCTTCACGAAAGAAGGGGTTGTTGTGAGCAGTTCCCTTATAAGAAGGCTTGTGAAAGAGGGTGATGTGAAAAGGGCTGGCATCTTTCTTGGAAGACCCTTAAGCCTTACTGGCACGGTAATAAAAGGAGATGACAGGGGAAGGGAGCTTGGCTTTCCAACGGCAAACATAGAGGTAAGGGAGGAGCTTCTTCCAAAGGAGGGTGTGTACGCAGGGTTTGTAACCATCGAGGGCAGACGGTATCCAGCAGTTGTGAACATTGGCAGGGCACCAACTTTTGGAAGAGAAAAAACACTTATGGAGACACATATACTTGACTTTTCAGGTATCATCTATGGTAAAGATATAAGGGTGAGCCTTCTGGAACGCATAAGAGACGAGCATAGGTTCTCCACACCAGAGGAGCTGACAGAACAGATAAAAAAAGACATCGCTGTGACGAGAAGACTTCTTAGATGAAGATAACCGGGCGTACAAAGGTTGTGGGTATCTTTGGAGACCCTGTGGAGCACTCCATATCTCCCTTTATACACAACGCCTCTTTTGAGGCCATGGGTCTGGATTATGTGTATGTACCCTTTCGTGTCAGAAAAGACCGCCTCTCCCACTGTGTGGACGCAATAAGGGCACTTGACATAAAGGGTGTGAATGTGACCATACCTCACAAGGAGGCCATAATGGCCTATCTTGACGAGCTTGACCACGAGGCAGAAGAAATCGGTGCGGTAAACACCGTTGTGAACACAAGGGGAAGGCTTAAGGGCTACAATACAGACAGTCAGGGCTATCTTAACAGCCTGACAGAGGAAACGGGCTTTAACCCCACGGGAAAGAACATAGTGGTTATAGGTGCAGGTGGGGCAGGAAGGGCGGTTGTCTACGGGCTTGCAAAGAAAAAACCCAGAAGGCTTGTGATAGCCAACAGAACGCCTGAGCGTGCACAGGCACTTGCCAGGGAGGTCTCAAAAAAATATACCTCCACAGAGCTTGTTGCAACAGGCCTGAATATAAAGGACTATCTTGGCGATTGCCACCTTCTCGTTAATGCCACCTCTGTTGGCATGCAGGGTGGAAAGAAGGGGCCTGTTGTGTCCATAGAGGGGCTTCCAGAGGATGCCATAGTCTCTGACATAGTCTACAAACCCCTGGATACCCCCCTTATAGCTGAGGCGGAAAGACTCGGGTTGAGGGTCCACCGTGGGCTTGGCATGCTGGTTCATCAGGCAGCACTGAGCTTTGAGCTCTGGACAGGCAAAAGACCATCCATTGATGCAATGAGGTTTACAGCAGTACAGTCAATGGAGGCACTATGAGGATTGTTTTCATTGCAGATGCACACCTTCGGGGCGTGGATGACGAAAACCAGATAAAGCTCGTGAAGTTTCTAAGCTGGCTTGCAGACTCAAGACCTGACAAACTGGTCATCCTTGGAGACCTATTTGAGTTCTGGACAGGACTTAACGGTGTTATCTACTCACATTACCTTCCTGTGCTTAATGGCTTTGAACAGCTGAGAAAGGCAGGCACAGAAATCATATACCTTGAGGGAAACCACGACTTCTCACTGGGTGGCTTCTTTACCGGCTTTCTGGGTGCCAGGGTGTACAGGGACTCTGCAACCGTTGAGCTCGATGGCAAAAGGTTCTACCTTGCCCACGGAGACATGGTGGACCCGAGCCCTGGCTACAGCCTGTGGAGGGGATTCCTCAGAAGCCCGATTTTCAGGTTCATCCTGACGGTTGTTCATCCATCAATTATGTGGAAGATGGCACTCATGCTGTCTGAAAGGGGCAAGCTCTATCCAGAAAGGGCATCCGCAATAGAACGGCGCCACAGGGAGTTTGCAAAGAGAAGAATAATGAACGGCTACGATGTGGTGGTGCTTGCACATTCACACATCCAGAGGGTGGAACCCCTCTCAACAGACACAAAGAAGGGCATATACGCCAATCCAGGTGGCTGGAGGGAGGAGGGCCACTACATGGTGTACGAAGACGGGGAGTTTATCCTGAAAAAATACTCTTGAAAGGAGGTATACCGCACTATGAAGTTTGTAACAGCAATAAACTGCATGGACGGAAGAACACAACTGCCCGTTTCAGAGCATCTTAAGTCCAGGTACGGAGCAACATATGTGGACACCATAACAGAACCTGGTGTTGACAGGGTGGTTGCAGAGGAGCCAGAGGATAGCCCGGTAATAGAGGCACTCAAAAGGAAGTGCAACATATCCATAGAACACCACAACTCTGACCTCATAGCTGTGGTTGGTCACCACGGCTGTGCGGGAAACCCCGTTGAAAAGGAAACACACCTTGAGCACATAAAGAAAGCTGTGGAAAGGCTTAAGGGCTGGTATCCTGACCTGAAGGTCATCGGCATATGGGTGGATGAAGAATGGAGGGCAAACGAAATTTAGAAACACTTTAAGTCCACCAGATGGGTGGTGAAAGACCACCCTTCCCACCTCTCTTTTGAGAGGGGCTTAAGACCGAAATGGCCCCTCTTAAAGAGGGGTCAGGTCTGTGAGTGGTCCTTCTTTACAACCATTGTTACTGCAAGTCTATCGCCTATGCGCAGGCCCCTTTCGTCCTCATAGAGGGTGTAGAGCTCAAGAAGGACCACCACAGAGCCTGCCAGAACCACCAGAAGACCTCCCACATAGGGTATCCATCCCACCACAACGAAGAGGGCAAAGGGTACGGCAAAGAGGAAGTTTCGCTTTATGGACTCAAGAAAATCGCATCCACTGCCATCCCTTAAAAGGGATATGGTTGCAAGCCCTGCAAGCCTTTTGCCCGCACTCTGTCCACCGCTGAACCCATCGCATATGAGTATATAGGCAACACCAGCGATGGGGCCTGTAACAGGTGCAAGCTCGAATAGAAAGCCTGCGATGAGAAAATCTATGAGCTTTGCAACAGCCCTCTCAACGGGCGAGACCTTTGGATAGGGCAGTTCACCCAGTTCTTCTTCGAGTATATCCTCTTCAATCATCAGCCCTGGTCTTCCACCTCTTTTGTAAAGAGTATGAAGGCCATGGCAGGCCTTCTGGAGGCCTCGCGCATGGCAAAGTGTATGCCGTCAAGTGTCCATCCATCCCGTACCGTTGCGTTTATGGCCTCTTCAAGGTCTTTATCCGTAACGGTGGAAAGCTCCACCACCTTGTACTCAAGCCTTCTGGTCTTTTTCGTCATGGCCTGACGCTCACTCACCCGATGCCTTTTTCTTTCTCAGCTCATGTGCCCGTTTTGCCTTTTCACTGGGCTGGTATGTGCAGAAGGGTTCTTCCTCCATGTAGTCTCCTGTAAAGGCGTATGCCCTTGCCCTGCAACCACCGCAGACGCTTCTGTACTCGCAGTAACCGCATCTGCCCTTGTAATCATCCCATGCACGCATCTCCTGGAAGACCTTTGAGGTATGCCATATCTTGCTGAATGGCTCCTTTCTTATGTCTCCACACTCGACCTCAAGGAAACCGCATATCTGCACCTTTCCCACATGGGATACGAAGGCAAATGTCTGCCCGCCCATACAGCCCTTGCTCATGGCATCAAGCCCGTGGGTCTGTTTTGTAACGGTTCTGCCCTTCTTTCTCTCACCCTGACGGAATATCCTGTAGTAATGGGGTGCACATGTGGGTTTAAACTGTATTGGCACCTTATCACGCATCTGGTAGAACCACTCAAGTGTGCGTTCGTACTCTTCGGGTGGTATCTCAAGGTGTTTCAGACTTGCTCCCCTTCCTGTGGGCACGAGCAGAAACGGATGGTGTGCCTTTGCCCCGAGCTTTATCACAAGGTCCAGTATCTGGGGTAGCTCGTGGATGTTGTGTTTCGATATGGTGGTATTTACCTGAAACTCAAGGCCCACCTTTTTACAGTTCTCTATGGCCCTTATAACGCTCTCAAAGGAGCCGGGCACACGGCGGAAGCTATCGTGGGTTTCAGCTGTTGCACCATCTATGGAGAAACTCACCCGCTTTATGCCCACCTCGAGCATCTTTCTTGCGGTCTCCTCTGTTACGAGAAACCCGCACGGTGCCATGACCATCCTCAGGCCAAGCTCTGTACCGTGGCGGGCTATATCCCAGATATCATCCCTGAGCATGGGCTCACCACCTGTCATTATTATGATGGGACTTGAGAACGATGCGACATCATCAAGAAACCTGAGGCACTCCTCTGTGGTGAGCTCGTTGGGATAGGGGCCAAAGCGTGCTGCAGCACGGCAGTGTATGCAATCCAGATTGCATGAGCGTGTAAGCTCCCATGCTATGAGCTTGGGTAGCCATACCTTTCTTGCGTCCTGGCTCTGCTGGCCCTCCGCCGTGTGGTGTGTATGTTCATTGTGTTTTTTTTCCATGGCTTCAGACTCCTTTTAACCGTTGAGTATCCTTGCAGCATCCACTGCAAAGTATGTGAGAATAAGCCCTGCACCTGCCCTCTTTATGGAAACAAGCACCTCCATCATCACCTTCTCCTCGTCTATCCAGCCCTTCTGGCCTGCAGCCTTTATCATGGAGTACTCCCCACTTACATTGTAGGCTGCAACAGGATAGCCAAGCTCATCTCTGATTCTTCTTATTATGTCAAGATACGCCAGTGCGGGCTTTACCATAACTATATCTGCACCTTCCTCTATATCGAGCATGACCTCCCTTAATGCCTCGTCAGTGTTGGGAGGGTCCATCTGATAGCTCTTTCTATCTCCAAACCCTGGTGTGGACTGGGCTGCCTCTCTGAAGGGGCCATAAAATGCACTTGCGTACTTCGCAGAATAGCTCATTATGGGTATGTGGCTGTAGCCGTTTTCATCGAGCACGCCCCTTATGGCACCAACTCTGCCGTCCATCATGTCAGAAGGAGATACCATATCACAGCCCGCACGCACATGGGAGAGTGCCATCTCTCTGAGCACCTCAAGGGTCGCATCGTTGTCCACATCCCCTTTCTTTATGATACCACAATGACCATGGGATGTATACTCACACAGACACACATCCGTTATGACCACCATCTCTGGCACCCTGTCCTTTATTTCCTTTATTGCCCTCTGTACAGGCCCGTCAGGGTCAAGTGCGGAACTGCCCACCTCATCCTTGTGTTCTGGTATGCCGAAGAGTATCACCCCAGGGATACCGAGTTTGAATGCGTCAACCGCCCTTGATGCTGCAAGCTCTGCCGAAAGCTGTGCATGGCCTGGCATGGATGGAATGGGGTTTTCAACCCCTCTGCCGTGTATCACAAAAAGGGGCAGTATGAAGTCCCGCGGGGTGAGCACTGTTTCTGCGAGCATCTCTCTTAGGATTCTTGTCCTCCTCAGCCTTCTTGGCCTGTATATGGGAAAACGCATGGTCTAAATGCCCTCCTTTCGTGTGGTCTCTTTGAAGTATTCTGCTATTGCCCCTGCAAATGCAGGTATGGTGTATTCTCCTGGCACTATGTGCACCTTTAGCCCGAGGGAGCGTGCGGTGGCCTCTGTTACAGGACCTATGCAGGCTATCCTTGCATCCCCGAGAAGCCCTCCAAGCTCGCCCTTCCTGAAGACCGAAACAAAGTTTCTTACAGTTGATGAAGATGTGAATGTTACCACATCAACCCTTTCTCTTTTGAGAAACTCTCTGAGTGAGTCTACCTCTTTCCTTGGTCTTACCGTTCTGTAGGCAGGCACCACATCAATACTGCCACCAAGGCGGGTTATCTCCTCTGGCAGGACCTCCCTTGCCTTCTCTGCCCTGGGAAGAAGAAACCGCCTGCCCTTTATCTTTCTTCTGCCAAGTGCATCTATTATGCCCTCCGCACGGTATTCCTCGGGCACCACATCCACACAGAATCCCCTTTCTCTTAAGGCACCCTCTGTTGCAGGCCCTATGGCACAGAGCCTTACACCACCCAGGTGCCTTGCATCGTAACCGAGTTTGTAGAGCCTTTCAAAGAAAAACCTCACACCGTTAACACTCGTAAATACGATGTAGTGATAACCTGAAAGCCTCTTTATGGCCCTATCAAGTGGTTTCCATGTACGGGGTGCTGTTATCCTTATTGTGGGAAAGCTTATCACCTCTGCACCCATATCTTCAAGAAGGCGGGAAAAACTGCCTGCCTGCTCCTGTGTGCGTGTTACAAGGATTTTTTTACCAAAAAGTGGCTTTTTCTCATACCAGTTGAGTTTGCCTCTGAGGGTTACTATCTCTCCCACAACCACTATGACAGGTGGCTTTATTCCCTCTGTTTCCACCCTTTCTGCGATGTTCTCAAGGTTTCCTGTCACACAGTGCTGTTTTGCAAGGGTGCCCCATCTTATAACTGCAACGGGTGTTTCAGGTGCTCTGCCCTCTTCAATGAGCCTTGTGGTTATCTCTCTGAGTCTCTTCCAGCCCATGAGTATCACAAGGGTGCCCTCCTTTATGGAGAGCTCTTCCCAGAGTTTTTTTGTCCTTTTGCCCTCGCCCTCCTGGCCTGTAAGGAATGTAACAGAGGATGCATAGTCTCTGTGTGTAAGGGGTATGCCCGCATAGGCTGGCACAGATATGGCAGAGGTAACGCCAGGGATTACCTCAAATGTTATGCCCTCTTCTGCAAGTGCCAGTGCCTCTTCTGCACCTCTGCCGAATATGAAGGGGTCTCCACCCTTAAGCCTTACCACCCGTTTGCCCCTCTTTGCGTGTTCTATGATGAGTTTTGTTATCTCCTCCTGATCAATGTGGCGGAACCTGCCCTTCTTGCCCACATATATTCTCTCTGCCCCCTTTTTTGCATGCTCCAGAAGCCTTTCGTTTGCAAGAAAGTCGTATATGACCACATCCGCAATGCGCAGGGCATCAACCCCCTTCAGGGTTATAAGCCCTGCATCACCAGGGCCTGCACCCACAAGGTATACCTGTGGTGCGTCAATATTTGTGGGCTGTGCTCTCATCGGAAAAAAACTCTTTTACCCTTTACAGATATATTATGCCTTCTCTTCAGGTGGTTCCATGCGAAAGGTCATCCTGCATCCGCCAACCTCTATGGTGTCACCATCCTGAAGGACCTTTTCCGCAAGTTTCTGGCCATTTATCTTGAGCGAGGTGAGCCCGCCCTTTCTTATAATCTTGTAAACATCCCTGCCCTTTACTATAACCGCATGTCTTTTTGCAACAAGCAGACCCTCCACCCTTATGTCTGCATCCTCGTCCTTACCTATGGTGGTGATACTGCCAAGTCTGTGGATGGTGCCATCCTCAAGCTGAAGGTATGCCCTGCTGTGTGCCCTTGACTCTTTAAACTCAAGTGCGGGTTCAAGCTCAAGCACAGGGGCCTCAGACTCTTCAGACTCTGGCCTCCGGGCTGTATCCTCCCTGGGTTTATCTTTTTTCTGCTCGGGTCTGTGAAACTTAAGTATGTAGCGCCTTATCCTTATCTCATCTCCATCAAAGAGTTCCTTTGTCTCTATCCTTATACCCTTGAAGTATGTGCCGTTGGCACTTTCAAGGTCTTTTATTATGTACTTATCTCCCTTCTTCTCTATCAGGGCATGCTCTCTTGACACACCTGCCTCTTCAAGCACTATGTCGTTTGTTGTCTCCCTTCCTATGGTGAGTCTTTCACCCACCGGAAACCTTCCCCTCAAGACACCCTCCTCTATAAGCTCCACCCACACGCCCTCTTCTTTTTCTTCCTTCTCATCGGCATAATACGATGCAAGGGTATCATCGCCGAGCGAGATGGAGTCCTCTGCTGGTCTTACCTTTATGTTTCTGTATATCTCAACAGACAGTGGCTTCTCTTGTGATTCCACATAGAGAAGAAGCCTTTCAAGTGGCGTGCCCTGGGATGAGACATCCTCTGGCAGGAAGAGGAAAACAGGTCTGCCCTTTATGAATATAACAAAAGAGAGTCTGCCCTCCACAAGCAGACTCATGACCATGTCCTTCCCGCTGGCATCTATCTTTTTTATCACATCCTCAAGGGCTATTTTCTCTGTGGAAAGGCTTTCAGAGGGGGTGTGGCTCAGCATGACGAGAAAGCATAGTAGAAGTTTTTTATCCGCACTGTAGATGCCCACATCGGAGCTTTCCACACTTTTGTACCACTGGAAGAACTCCCTTACGGTTGTGGTCTTTCTTGTCCTGCCCTCCACAAGGGCACCGCAGTAAAGCCTTCCTGCTATTACGAAGAGATAACGCCTCTGTTTATCCCTTTTTGCAAGCACATAGCCATCGGTAACACCCTTGAGTCTTTCCACAAGCTCTGCCATCTTTGAGAAGGGATAGTCCTTTTCTGAAAAGAGCTTTTTTATGTAAGAGCCCTCCATAATGCGACACCCCTTCCTGCAGGTCTATCCTGCTCCCTTACTGCCGTAGAGTTCTTTTAGAATCCTTTCTGCTCCCATACCGAGCAGTCTTTCTGCAAGCTCTCTGCCCACCCTTTCTGGATTATCCACCTCACCCTCTACGGAATCCCTGTATATGGTTCTGCCATCTGTGGTGCCCACAAGGCCTGTAAGTTTCAGTCTATTATTTTCCACCCTTGCATGTGCAGCTATGGGCACCTGACAGCCTCCCTCAAGCCTTTCAAGGAATGCCCTCTCTGCCCTGACACATGTGGATGTCTCACCGTGGTTGAGCGGGGCAACGAGCTCGTTTATGAACACATCATCAACCCTTGTCTCTATACCCAGGGCACCCTGGCCTATGGCAGGTAACATCAGCTCTGCGGGTAGATACTCTGTTATGTGGTCTTCAAAGCCGAGCCTCCTTATGCCTGCACCTGCGAGCACTATGGCATCGTAAAGCCCTTCGCTGAGCTTTCTCAGACGGGTGTCCAGGTTTCCCCTGAGGGGAGAAATCTTAAAGTCCTCTCTTATGTGCCAGAGCTGACACTGCCTTCTGAGACTTGATGTGCCTATATGGGCCCCCTGTGGAAGCTCCTTAAGGGGTCTGCCATCTTTTGACACGAGCACATCCCTGGGGTCTTCCCTCTTGGTTATGGCCTTAAGGTGCAGACCCTCTGGAAGAAGCGTTGGCACATCCTTCATGGAGTGGACCGCAAGGTCAACCCTGCCGGAAAGAAGGGCCTCCTCTATCTCCTTGACAAACAGGCCCTTTCCGCCTATCTTTGCAAGCGGGGCATCGAGTATCTTATCTCCTGTGGTCTTTATCTTTACAAGCTCAACCCTTATGTGGGGATGACTCTCCTTGAGTCTGTTTTTTACCCATTCTGCCTGCCACAGGGCAAGCTTGCTACCCCTTGTGCCTATCCTTATGGTCTTTTTACTTTCAACCACCTTCCCTCGCCTTTTTTATTATGTCCTCTGCTTCAAGGTCAAAGAGTTTTATGACCGCCTCTATG
The DNA here is from genome assembly GCA_027017505.1 of bacterium. GTDB lineage: Bacteria > Desulfobacterota > GWC2-55-46 > GWC2-55-46 > DRQE01 > DRQE01. The sequence goes on along the minus strand of JALUQR010000057.1, from coordinate 297 downwards.
AAGCTGTCGCCCTCCACGGTGTTTGCCTCTTTTTTTATGCGTGTAACTGGCCTGTGGAGTATCTTCTTTACTATTGCCTGGGTCATGGCATCAAGCACCCTTCTGTCTTTTTCAGAGAGGTTTTTAAGCTGTGAGAGTGCCTTTTCAAGCTCTGCCTTTCTTATATTTTCGAAGTGCTGTTGAAGGGCTATTATGGTGGGCACCACATCGAGGGACCTTACCCAGCGGTAAAACCCCTCTATCTCCTCTGCAACTATGAGCTCTGCCTGTTCTGCCTCCTTAAGCCTCTCCTTGAGG
>JALUQR010000056.1 GCA_027017505.1 bacterium | reverse complement strand
TCTGAGCACCTCCTGCGGGTGTTTACCCTCGAAGGATTCGCCTATCTTTTTTAGTTCCTCCTCTGTCCATACTTTCTCCATCTTTTCCTATACCTCCTCCTCGTCGAATATTTCCACCCTGCAGGCAACCTCCTCCTTCAGCTCATCTATCATTGAAGGAGAGAAGTATCGCCTGAGGATGGTTGTTTTTTTTCTTATAGTTATTATAAGCTCTATGGAATATTTTTCTATGGTTTTTTTTATGATTTTCAGGAAATCCCCCTCTTCCATAAGGGGCTCGAAGTCCACGCCCTCTTCCATGGCCTTTATCTGCACCTTGCCGAGCTCTTCATAGCCACGCTGTCTGCTCTCCTTCATTATTGCCTCTGATAGCTGTGTGGAGGGTTTATCTCCTATAAACCCCACATCTGAGAACCTTTCAAGTGCCTCCTCTGCTACTGCCCTGTCCAGTATGTACAGTGCATAGAGGGTTGCACCCTCTTTTTTTGCGGTCTTTACCGCGTATTCTATTGCCCTGTCAGACCTTCTTGAGCCAGGTATCACAAGCAGTATTCCCTTCATCTCGTCACCCCGAGCCCTATAAGTGGCCAGTAAAACCTTGCCACCAGGTTGAACACCACCCATGAGGTTACACTCATTATAACACCTGCCTTTGCCATATCCCTTATGCTCAGGTAGGCTGATGACACCGCAATGGCATTTGCAGGTGTTGAAAGTGGCAGTGTGAATGCAAGCCCTGCTGGCACCGCTATTGAGTAGGTTACGAGCACGGGGTCTATGTTGAACCCTCCTGTAAGTCCTATTCCCACGGGCAGAAGTATGGCAATAACCGCTGCGTTGCTTATACCCTCTGTGAAAAGAAGTGCCAGAAGGCTGAGCACCGCAACAGCAAGCCAGGGCTCTTTAATCCATTCACCCACTGTGGACTGGGCTATCCACATGGCAGCACCACTTCTTTCAAGGGCCGTGCCCATTATTATGGCACCACCGTACATGAGTATTATTCCCCAGTTCACATACTCCTCTATATCCTTCCACCGCACAAGCCTGAGCACAAAAAGCACCACCACAGCAGAAAGTGAAACAGTTGCAAGCCCCACCCTTGCACCCAGGGTTGCCCATGCAACGACCGTTGCAAGGAGTATGAACCCCACCATGTACTCATTATAGCCTATCCTGCCCATTGACTGTATGCGCCTTCTGAGCACCTCGTGGGCCTTCTCCACGCTGTCTATGTCCATGGAGAAGAACCTTGTAAGAAGCACATAACCAAACGCAAGCATTATCACCACCACTGGCAACACCCCTATGGAATAGCTTATAAAGTCTATGGTCCTTCCCGTTGTCTCCTTTAGTATACCCAGTGCCAGTGGCACCCTTGCTCCACCCAGAAAAGTGGCAATACCACCTATAACACAGCCCCAGGCAAGCGAGAGAAAGAGCATCTTCCCGTAGTTTGACCTGCCAGGTCTCAGCCCCAGGCTCTTCGCAATCTCAAACACTATGGGAAAGAGCATCGCAGCGACTGCATGCTCTGACATAAAACACGAAAGTAGCGCTGACATAAGGTATATACTCAGAAGAAGCCTTACGGGCGAACCACCGAATCTCTCCATTATTACCAGGGCTATCCTGTTGGAAAGCCCAGAGTGCATCACCGCACCTGCCAGTATGAATGCACCCAGGATGAAGAAGACCGCCTCGTTTCCGAACAGCCCGTAGACCTCTTCCTTTGGCAGTATGTCCACAAGTGGCACAAGGGCAATGGCAAAAAGGCTTGTTATTGCAAGTGGTATTATGTTGGACACCCACAGCACAAGACACAGGGCAAACACCGCTATTGCGTTCTTACCCTCAGGGGTTAGCCCCTCCGGGGCTGGCATCTTCAGAAGATAGTAGAACCCTCCTGCAAGAAGAAGAAAAAACGCAGGCCTTAAACCCCTGAGCACAAGTAACACCCAGATAGACCTTCTGTCTATCTCTACAGCCATCTACACCTGCCATGTTATAGATTTTCTCTTTTTTGGTTGTCAGTCCTCTTTAACTTCCCTCACCCTGAGTTTGCGCCTCAGTGTGGAAAGCCCCCATGCGGTCTTAAGCCCGAGCCTTGTCCCGTAGAACCTCTCGATAAGCCCGCTCAATCCGCTGGTCTTCTCTCCTGTAAGGAGTCTGCCCTCTATGGGTGTTGTAACAATGCTTATATCCCTCATCCAGTTCATGTTGATTTTTCTCTTCTTTACCGCCCTGTAGAGGTGTATGTATATTGGTATTATCACCTCTGCATTGAGTGGCTCGATTCTCAGTGCACCACCAGGCCGTGGCCTGTATATGGGAAGTATTGGCACCACACCCATCTCTGTAAGGAAGTCTATACCCATGCATGTGGACCCTGGTGGCTCAAGCCCCACTATAAGGTGCGATGCAACCGTGCCATTGGGAAATATGCTTGAGGCATATCTCAGTGCCTCTATGTAACGCTTCCTTCCTATAAACCTTGCCCTTCCAGGGCAGATGGCCTCAAAGAGCTCCTCGTCGAATATCTCAAGGTTATAGAGCAGTGCATCTGCACCCACTGCATAGGTCTGGTCTATCCAGTGGTTTTCCTTTGGTGGAAGTGCCTCCACAGCGACAAGGCAGTTAAATCTTTTCTTTATGGCCTCTATGTAGGGCATGAGAAACCCTATGCCACCGTCTTCGTCCTCGGTAAAGCCTGTGGAAAGGTATATTATCTCGGAGACCCCTTCCTCAAGTACCGAGGCAACCACCTCGAGCACCTCTTCTACGGTGTAGGCCCTTTCTGGCCTTCTGTCGTATCCACCTGCACAGTAGCTACATTCCACTTTTTTTTCAAAGAACACACACTCTCTTTTTGGAACTATGAGCACATAGCTTCCGTGCACTGTTGCAATCTCGCTGTAGGGTGTGCCCTGGTGTGTGGTTTTTGAGAGAAACTCAGGCCTTTTTACAATCCTTACCTCCACCTCGCCCGTGCCATCTGATATGACCCAGCTTTCACCCTTTTTTGTGAGCACATATGGGGAATCTTTTGTGAACTCCTCACCACATGGCACATTCACTGGTGAACCCCCTGGGAGCACAATATCCACACCCTCGCCTGCCCTGCCCAGGAAACTCAGGGACTCCTCTGCCCGGGCAATCCTTATGCCCCTGAGCATCAGGTCTATCTTCAATGTTCCGGGGTTATTGAGATAGCTTTTTTTCATCTAAGTTTCACAGCCTGAACGCCTTACCTCACAGCTTTCCTCATATGTTACGAGCTCCTTTATGGTGGGCTCTCTTCCGCAGAGCCTGCACTCGGGGTCTTTTCTTATCTTAACCTTTCTGAACTCCATCCTGAGCGAGTCAAATATAAGAAGCCTTCCTGCAAGTCCCTCGCCTATACCGAGTATCTCCTTTATGGTCTCAACCGCCTGTAGCACACCTATAACCCCTGCGAGGGCACCGAGCACACCTGCCTCCTGACAGCTCGGAACAAGCCCTGGTGGAGGTGGCTCGGGATACAGACACCTGTAACAGGGTGAGCCCTCATGGGGCTTGAACACAGACAACTGCCCCTCAAACCTGAACATACTGCCAGATACAAGGGGCTTGCGCTCGAAAAACGCAGCATCGTTTACAAGAAACCTTGTGGGAAAATTGTCCGATCCATCAAGCACCACATGGAAGTCCCTTATAATCTGCCTTATGTTGTCCTTTGTAATCCTCTCGTTGAAGGTTATGACCCGAACATCCGGGTTGAGCTCCTCTATGGTCTTCTTTGCGGAAAGGGCCTTGGGGGTGCCAATCCTCGGTGTTGAGTGTATTATCTGACGCTGAAGATTGCTCAAATCCACCCTGTCTCCATCTGCAATACCTATTGTGCCAACCCCTGCTGCTGCAAGATACATCAGCGCGGGTGAGCCAAGCCCGCCAGCACCCACAACAAAAACCCTGCTGGAAAGAAGCTTCCTCTGCCCCTTTCCACCAACCTCTGGAAGTATTATGTGCCTGGAATACCGCTCTATCTGCTCCTCTGTAAAATCCATCGTGAAATTACCTCCTTAAATGGCCACAAATATACTGATAATGGTTGTAAAGTATGTTGTGTATTTTATTGATTTTAAAAGGAAATCATTCTTCCATTATCTTCTCTTCTCTGAACCGCTCTGTGTTTTCATCGAGCATCCAGCATCGCAGTGTCAGCTCATTGCCCTTTCTCACACCCACTATAAGGTAGAGGTATTCTGGCCAGGCCCTGGTTCTGTCGAACTCAGAGGGTTCTGCAGGGTGATCAGGGTGTGAGTGGTATATGCCGAGCACACTCAATCCCCTCTTTGCAGATTCCTTTTCCACCATGAGGAACTCACGCGGGTCTATCTCGTAGCGGTCGTGTGCCCGTTCGGTGTTTATGTTTTTTACCCTTACAGCTTCGAGCACGACTCCATCTTTACCCACAAGGAGCCCACAGCACTCCTCTGGATAGGCCTTTCTGGCATCCTCTTTTATCTTTTCCACTGCGTGTTTTGTTATCTTGAGCATTCTACACCTCTGTGTTCAATCCTCCCACACCCTGGTGGAAAGGTATTTATCCCCGCCATCCGGGAATATCACCACTATGAGTCCCTCTTTGAGGGTCTTTGCAAGTTTCATGGCACCCAGAAGTGCTGCCCCTGATGACTGTCCTGCAAGGATTCCCTCTTCTTTTGCGAGTCTTCGGGTCATCTCGTAGCTTTCTTCTGTGCCTGCGGGTATTTTATCGTCCAGTTCTTCCTCGTGGTATATGCCAGGAACGATGCTTGAAGCCATGTGTTTCAGCCCTTCGAGCCCGTGAAGGGGGCTATCGGGTTCAACCGCTATGACCTTTATGTCCTTTCTGAACTCCTTGAGTCTTCTTCCCGTACCCATTATGGTTCCTCCCGTGCCGATGCTTGCGACAAAATGGGTGATTCTGCCCTGTGTCTGGGCGATTATCTCAGGGCCTGTTGTTTCATAATGGGCAAGCGGGTTTGAGGGGTTGTTGTACTGGTCAAGTTTACAGTACTTTTCAGGGTTATCCACATAGAGCTTCCAGCAAAGTCTTATGGCCCCGTCTGAGCCCTCAAGCGGGTCAGAGAATATCACCTTTGCCCCGTATGCACTGAGTATCTTTTTTCGCTCCTCGCTCACATTGCCTGGAACCACAAGCTCAACCTTGTAGCCCTTGTGTGCCCCTATCCAGGCGTAGGCAATGCCCGTGTTGCCAGAGGTGGAGTCCAGTATGACCTTGTCCTTTGTGAGTCTGCCAGATTTTTCCGCATCCTCTATCATCTTAAGTGCGGGTCTGTCCTTTACAGACCCACCCG
>JALUQR010000055.1 GCA_027017505.1 bacterium | reverse complement strand
ATGGGCACCATCGCTACGAGACAGCCCTTAACTATAGAAACATCATGATGGAGCGCATCGAGAACCCCACTGGAAGAGAGGCCTTCAATTATGTGATGATGTACTTCTCCAATATGGATGACGAGGGCATGACAGTGCTTCCTACACACCGTATTCTCCATGGTCTCAAGGACTTTGATTGCGAGAGATTCCTCAAGGAGTGTAGACGGTATTTCGACGTAGATGAACTACGATTTGAATCAGCGAATGAGCCAGAGGTACGAAGAGGCTTCTTTAGAAGGCTTGAAGAACTCGGATCTGATAGAACCACCATAGGGCTCTTCATCAGGGGTAGAGAGTCTTATTTTATTCTCTCTCTCAAGGATAGAGCCATCATGGACAGGGTCTTCGGTGATACTATACCACCTGTATTCAAGGGACTCGATGTAACGGTTCTGCACTCACTCATTATAGAGAGGATACTCGGCATAACAAGCGAGGCACAGATGCGCCAGGAGAATATAATATACGTTAAAGGTAAGGATAATGCCCTTGGTGAAGGTAAAAATGAGACCAATCAACTCACCTTCATACTGAATCCACCATCCATAGGAGAGATAAAGGCTGTGGCAGAGGCAGGCCACGTTATGCCACAGAAATCCACCTATTTCTATCCCAAGCTTCTCTCTGGTCTTGTAATAAACACAGTGGACGAGACAGAGACCGTAGAGCCACTCTGTGTGTAAGACCGTCTTTGGTTATTTGACTCCATGAAGAAAGATATGGATATAGGGTCACCCTCAGGGACCGACTATACACGTGAGAAGGTCGGTCCATTCTGTTTTATCCAGAGAAGAGGTGGACAACGCATGACCCAGGACTCCGTGCTACTTGCCGAATTCCTCTTGCCATTGAAAGATGATGATACTGTCATAGACCTGGGTACAGGGACAGGCATAATCCCTCTTCTCATTGCATGGAGGAGTGGAGTGTCAAGAATAGTTGGTGTCGAGATCGAAGATGAGAGCGCGGAAGTGGCAAGGCGAAATGTTCATGAGAATGGACTGCCAGGCAGGATTACCATATTAAAAGAGGATTGGCGTAAGCTCGATGATATATATCCTCCAGGGAGCTTCTCAGTGGTCGCGTGTAATCCACCTTACATAAAGAAGGGTGAGGGGAGGGTCAGCCCGTACAGGGAGAGGGCACTTGCACGGTACGAGCTCATGGGAACGCTTGAGGACCTTATCGGTATATCTGCATATCTTGTCAGGGATGATGGCAGGATATGTTATATATATCCAACGAGTAGATTCACCGAGCTCCTCGAGGGGTTCGGGAAGGTTGGTCTCAGGCCAGCGAAGATACGGTTTATACACACGCGTAAGGGAAAAGGGGCAAAGCTATTCCTTGTAGAGGCACGAAAAAGGGGAGGGCTCATCCTGGAAGAACCCCTGCATATCTGAACCAGGGGGCCCAGCATCCCTTAAAGGGAGCTACGGGTCACATTTTCCCATAGAGGGGAAATTTATACCCACCTTTCGAGTCATACCTTCGTTAGGATATCTTTGGAT
>JALUQR010000054.1 GCA_027017505.1 bacterium | reverse complement strand
AACTCACAGAAAGACTTACAGACCAGGGTGAATGGGAATGGCAGAAACTCAGGGAGCTTTCCCTCAGGGTGTGGCAGATAAAAGGAGAACTTATGGATGAGGGAAGTAAGGATGATGCTTAAAAGAAGGGGGTTTTCCATTCTGAAGGAAAACCCCACAGAATACCTCATCTTTCCCCGGGATATGGCACCAGAGGATGTTGACCAGCTCTATGAGATGATGAAGAAGTACTCCTTCAGGCTCTTCCTGCGTGATGTGATTAAAAAAAGACACACCTTCGGTGTGGAAGAGCTTGTAAGATACTCCACCAGACAGTGGGTTGAAAGATATGTGGAGCTTTTAGTTCGCCTCGGGATTGTGGAAAGAGTTGATGATGGATACAGGCTTAAAAGACAGGAGGTCTCAAGCTTCGGTGATACCCTTGAGTGGTTTGTCTCTGCGGTAATGGAGCGTGAGTTCGGTGCGGACACGCTGTGGGGTGTAAGGCTCGGTGGGGTTGAATGCGGGGGAGACTTCGATGTTATTGCAGGGTTTGAGGGCAGACTCCTCTATGTGGAGGTAAAGAGCTCCCCACCAGGCAACATAGAGGAAGAGGGCGTGGTGGAGTTCATAAAACGCGTTGAAACACTTAAGCCCCATGTGGCCATATTCCTCAATGATACCCGCTTGAGGATGAAAGATAAGATTGTGCCATTTTTCGAATCCTACTTTAAGGAAAAGGGGCAAGGTGTGGAAAGACTTAAGGGAGAGCTTTTTGGCATAAAGGACAGACTCTTTATAGCCAACTCCACACCCGATATGGTCTCAAACCTGGGCTTCTGCCTTGAAAGATACTTAAAGAGCGGGTTCTGGCTTTAGGATTTTTGCCAGAAATAAGGGTATCATCCCTTCTCTTTCCAGGCAGTTATAGAACCGCTCTTTATCTTCAGAAGGCCCTTTTCTTCAATTCTCTGTCAAGGACAGAAAGTTTTGAAAAGCTCTTCTCTGTAGAGTTGCAGTTTCTGATAAGAAGGTTTTCTAAAAAACCTGTTCTGGCCTTAAAGACCCCTCCAGCAACCCTTTTTCGGAAAAGGACTTGATTTCTCTAAATAAGAGATTAAACTTAAGCCATATAACATGAATACAGGAACTGTAAATTTAAAACATTTAACTTTATGTTTTAACAGGGGTATAGTATTTTTATGCGCAGGATAGAGAAGATAATAATCCACTGCAGTGCTTCTGAGTTTGGCGATGTTGCCCTTATTGACCGCTGGCACAGGCAGAGGGGCTGGCGCATGATAGGCTATCATTATGTGATTCTCAACGGCTATAGAAGAAAGGGCAGGTATGCGGGAAGGGATGACGGGCTTGTTGAAGCGGGCAGACCCGTAGAAGAGGTGGGTGCACACTGCAGGGGGCAGAATCGGACGAGCATAGGGGTGTGTCTTATAGGCAACTATCTATTTTCCGAAAAACAGCTCTTTTATGCACTGCCAGAGCTTGTAAAGGAGCTTATGGAGCGATTCGGGCTTACACTTGATGATGTGTACGGCCACAGGGAGTTCACAAGGTTTAAGACCTGTCCGAACTTCGATGCAAAAGAGGTGCTGGGAAAGGTTCTCTGAATGGTCTCTATCAGAATAGAAGGCCTGCCCCGAGGAAGGTAACCCCACCGATGGGGCAGAAGTCTTTCCCCGCAGGATAGGTGGAGCGCCTGGGGGGACTCGAACCCCCAGCCTTTGGATTCGTAGTCCAACGCTCTATCCAGTTGAGCTACAGGCGCTGTGATTATTCAATTATAGAGCCTTTCTGTACTGCCTGTCAACAGCTCTTTAATGGCAGAGAAACCTGTACTTGAAACCACAGGTGGTTCTGATAAAATCCTTCTCGTAGATAAAATAAGGGAGGTGATGGAGGTTGAAGGATGTAAGGGAGGCGGTAAGGGAGTTCTACACCTCTGCTGCAGAAACCCCAAAGCAGGGGCTCTGCTGTCCCACAGCCTATGACAGTGAGGATACAGCCCACATACCCAAGGACGCACTCCAGCGTGCATACGGATGTGGAAGCCCGGTATCCTCCGCAGGGCTTAAAAAGGGAGAGGTGGTGCTGGACCTCGGCTCAGGCAGTGGTGTGGACTGCTTTATAGCATCAAAAAAGGTTGGAAAAGAGGGCAGAGTCATAGGAGTGGACATGACAGATAAGATGATAGAGCTTGCAGAGGGCTACCTTGAAAAGGTGGCCGAAAACTTGGGCTACAGAAATGTGGAGTTCAAAAAGGGCTATCTTGAGGAAATACCCCTTGAGGACGAATCAGTGGATGTGGTCATATCAAACTGTGTTATAAACCTCTCTTCTGATAAGGAAAGGGTCATGCAGGAGGTCTACAGGGTGCTCAAACACAGGGGAAGATTCTGCATAGCGGACATTGTAAGTGAAAAGGATGTGCCACAGAGTGTAAGAGAGAATCCCACCCTCTGGGGTGAGTGCATCGGTGGGGCCATAAAGGAGGAAGACTTTATAAATATTGCCAGAAGTGCGGGTGCTTACGGGATTAACATAAAGAGCAGAACATTCTACAGGGAGGTCGAGGGCGTGAGATTTAACTCTGTTATCATAACAGGCTACAAGTTCATAAAGGGCAAAGAGTGTGTATACAGAGGGCACTATGCCATATATAATGGTCCGTTCAGAAGTGTCCGGGATGATGACGGCCACGAATACCCCGCAGGTGTGCCCGTTGAGATATGCACCGATACACTTGAAAAACTCACAAACCCTCCCTACGCGGGGATGTTCACAATAATAACCGCAGAGGGTGAAACAGTGGTGCGGGGCTGTGTGGATGAAACCGAAGGATGCTGTTAGCCCATCTCCTCTTCAAGCTGTTTGAGGTATCTTGAGGTCTCCCTGAACACACGCTGTAAAGGAGTGTAGCCGTTGGAGACAACCACCACATAATAGCCCTCTTTTACAGGTGAGATGGCAAGCTTGAGCTTCTCTGTGGATATGCCTATGGAGTGTATGTTCTCTGCATCCCTTACAGCCCGTCTGAGCATCTTAAGCACTATCCCCTTGTGGGCCCCTATCATGTCCAGCTCCATACCACCCCGCGCAGAGAACATATCCACCACCTCGCCCTCTTCATCAAGCAGTATGGCTCCGTAGCCGTCAACAGACTTTGTGAGTTTTCTTAAAATACTCTTGAAAGCCATAGCCTTAAAGCTCCACGGTTACAAGCTTTGAGACCCCTGCCTCCTCCATGGTTATACCGAAAAGGCTGTCTGCCATCTCCATGGTGCGCTTGTTGTGGGTTATAAGGATGAACTGGTTGTCCCCTGCAAGTTCCCTCAAAAACATGTTGAACCTTTCCACATTCACATCGTCCAGCGGGGCATCAACCTCATCGAGTATGGCAAAGGGTGAGGGCTTTATGAGAAATATGGAAAATATCAGGGCTATTGCGGTGAGTGCCTTCTCCCCGCCTGAAAGAAGATTTATGTTCTGAAGCCTCTTTCCAGGTGGGCTTGCCACTATATCCACACCACTTTCAAGAAGGTCATCCCCTGTAAGCCTGAGCTCTGCCCTGCCACCGTTAAAGAGCCTCTGAAAGACCGTGCCGAACTGTGTGTTTACCTCCTCGAATGTCCTGCCGAGCCTTTCCCTTGTAACCCTGTTTATACGCGAGATGGCTGACCTCAGCTTCTCCACAGATTTCACTATATCCTCACGCTGTTCCATAAGGAAGTTGTAACGCTTCTCAAGCTCCTGGTATTCCTCAAGTATGCCCACACCAACCTCACCCATGCGGGAGAGTTTCTCCCTGAGCTCCTCTATTCTCTCGCGGCAGTGTTCTATACTGTCCTCCTCGGGTGATTCTTCAGGTGTGTAGCCCTCTATGTCAACGCCCCACCTTTCTATAAGTGTCTTGCGCATGTGTGAGCCATTGAGTTCAAGCTCTTTTATCTCAAGCTCCTTTTTCCTTCTCTCCTCTTCAAGCCCCTCAAGGCCCTCCCTTGCGTCCCTTATCTCCTTTTCCAGAAGCTTTATCCTCTGCAGACCTCTTTCGAACCCATCTTCAACATCCCTGAGTTTCTCCTTGAGGCGGTCCCTTTCCCTAAGTGTGGTGTTGAGACCCTCTGTGAGCCCTTTGAGTTCTTCCCTGAGGGCTGATATTTCCTCTCTGGTGCGTTCTATCTCTTCCTTTCTGGTCTCTTTGAGCCTGCAGGCCTCGTTAAGCTCTTTTTCCTTTTCCTTAAGGCGAGAAAGAAGGTTATCGTGTTTTTCCTTAAGTGCACCGTACTCAACCTTTGCCTCTGTTAGAAGTGTGTTCTGTCTTGAGACCTCTTCTTTGAGCTTCTCGTTGCCACGGGCTTCAAGGGTTTTCTCTTCCTCTATGGTGGTAAGTCTTTTTTCAAGCCCCTCGCGTTCTTTAAGAAGCCCCTCTTTTTTAAGGCCAAGCTCCTTCAGTCTCCCTTCAAGCAGGGGAATCTCTTCCTCTATACGATGGAGTCTTTCCTTAAGCCCCTTTAGCTCTTCGTCGTGTTTTCTGAACTCGCCCTCGGTGTTGACCCTTTCGAGCTCTGCTGCATGTTCTGTTCTTTTGAGCTCCTCTATTGATGCATCGGTGGAGGCTATCTCAAGTTCTGTCCTCTTAAGCTCATCTTCCACAGCCCTTATGGACTCTGTGAGTGTGGCTATGGAGAGTTTTAGCTCCTTTATCTCCCGTTTTCTGTGGAGTATTCCCTCACCGTTGGAGTATCCACCTGTCACTATACCCCTGGGTTCTATGGTCTCGCCATCCGGGGTTACGAACCTTCTTGCGGTTCCATTGCTTCTCCACATATCTATGGCCATTTTGAGGTCTTCCACAAGGAACACATCGTCAAACAGGTGTTCCACAAGGGCTCTGTACTGTTCAGACACCCGTATCTTGTCCTTAAGCGGGTTTGTTCCCTCAGGGGCGGGCTGTTCTGCGGTGGTTGTGGAATGAAGCTCCCTTACGGGGATGAACCCTGTTTTGCCTGCGGAACGGCTCTTAAGGTAGTTTATGCCATCTATGACCTCTCTGTGGCTTTCAACTATCACATATCTGAGCCTTTCACCAAGGCTTGCCTCCACAGCCCGCTCGTAGCCAGGGGCAACCTCTATAATGTCTGCAACTGTTCCGTAAATGCCCTGGCGACCCCTTTCCTCCATGAGTGCCCTTATGCCACCTTCAATGTTTGCCTCCATCTCCTCAAGGGTCTTAAGCCTTGCCTTCTTTGAGGAAAGCTCCTCTTTCAGGGCTGAAAGCGAGCGTTCCTTTTCTGCCCTGAGGTCTTTAAGTCCTGTAAGCCTCTCTTTAAGCTCCCTCAGGGTGCTGGCAAGCCCGTCTCTTTGTGTGTCAATGGCACCGAGCCTCTCTTTAAGCT
>JALUQR010000053.1 GCA_027017505.1 bacterium | reverse complement strand
TCCAGAGCCAGACCTTCTGCCCCTTGTGGTTGAAGAAGAAGCGATAGAGGCCATAAGGGTAATGTTGCCCGAGCTTCCCGCACAGAAAAAGGAAAGGTTTGTAAAAACCTACAGCCTGCCACCATATGATGCGGGGATACTTACCTCCTCAAAGGCCATTGCAGACTTCTTTGAGGAGTGCGTGAGGCTTTTCAACGAGCCAAAAACAGTTAGCAACTGGATTATGAGTGAGCTTCTGAGACTGCTCAAGGAGCACAACATTTCCATAGAGGAAAGCCCTGTGGGAGCAGACTCCTTTACCGAGCTTTTAAGATTCATAAAAGAGGGCAGGATAAGTGGAAAGATAGCAAAAGAGGTGCTCGAAGAGATGTTTACCACAGGCAGGTCAGCAGAGACCATAATAGAGGAGAAGGGGCTGAGCCAGATTTCAGACGAGTCAGAACTGCTCAGGGTCATAGACAGGGTTCTTGCAGACAACCAGGAGAATGTGGAACGCTACAGGGCTGGAAAGACAAAGCTTCTGGGCTTTTTCGTTGGAGAGGTTATGAGGGCAACCCGTGGCAAGGCAAACCCAAAGCTTGTAAACAAACTGCTCAAAGAAAGACTCGGCTGAAAAAGGGCTCGTACGGCAAAAAGCCTGCGGTCTTACCGGACAAGACATATAACCACATCTGCCACATTTGTTCCTGTTGGACCAGTGGTAAAGAGGTCTCCCAGGGGTTTAAAGAAGTTGTAGGAGTCGTTGTCTGAAAGAAACCTCTGGGGCTTAAGCCCGAGTGTTTGGGCCCTTCTGATTGTGGTGTCACTTACAAAGGCACCTGCATATTCTGTTACACCATCTATACCATCGGTGCCTGCACAGAGTATGTTCACGCCTTTAAGGGATGCAATCTTTTCTGAAAGAAGAAGCGAGAGTTCCTGACACCTTCCGCCCTTACCCCTGCCCTTTACCCTTACGGTGGTCTCTCCACCAAAGAGTATACAGCAGGGTGGAGGGGCGGGGTTTCCGCTTTCTCTTGCCTCCTTTATCACTGATGCTATGAAGCCCGAAGCATCCCTCACATCACCTGTAAGAAGTGAGGTTATTATCACCGCCCTGTAGCCCATCGAACAGGCGGTATGTTTTATCTCCTCAAGGGCTGTTATGTTGTCTGCAATGATGAGGTTTTTCACCCTTCGGAAGATGGGTTCTCCTGGTTTTGGTGTCTCATGGTTTTTTTCTTCAAGGAATCTGAGCACCCGCGGGGGGACCTTCTCTTTAAGGGAGTATTTTTCGAGCACCCTTAAGGCATCGTCTATTGTGGTTGTATCAGGGCATGTGGGGCCAGAGCCTATTGTGGAGGGGTCTCTGCCCACCACATCGGATATTATAAGGGTTAAGACCCTTGCGGGCATACACGCCCTTGCGAGCCCACCACCCTTTATCCTGGAGAGGTGTTTTCTCACGGTATTTATCTCTCCTATGTGGGCACCACTTTTTACGAGCAAGTCTGTTACAAGCTGTTTATCCCTCAGGGTTATGCCATCTGCGGGCACTGGCAGAAGGGCACTTGCCCCACCAGAGATAAGACATATAACAAGGTCTTCTTCTTTTGCACTCTGTGCAAGTGATAGCACCTTTCTTGCACCTGCAAGGCCATTTCTGTCAGGCACAGGGTGTCTGCCACACACCACCTCTATTCTTTCAAGCTCCACCTGGTAGCCATATTCTGTAACCACCACACCACGGGTTATCCTTTCGCCCAGTATCTCTTCAAGCGAGCGGGCCATCCCTGCAGATGCCTTGCCTGCACCCACAACATAGATGTTTCTAAACTCCCTCAGGTTGTATCGCCGGCCGTCTGCCCAGAGGCTGTTACCCTCAAGCTTAAGGTGCCTTCTTACTGCAGACTCAGGGCTTACCGCCCTTATGCCTGCCATGTAGAGCCTTTTAAGTATCCCTTTAGCCTGCCTCATAGTGGTTGGTTATGGGCATCCTTCTGTCCTTTCCGAATGCCCTCGGGGTTATCTTTATGCCTGGCGGGGCCTGGCGTCTCTTGTACTCACTGCGGTCTACCATGTTTATGACCCTCTTTACAAGCCCCTTTGGATACCCCATCTCAACTATTTCAGCAAGGGAGCGGTCTTCCTCGACATAGGCCCTGAGTATGGGGTCAAGCACCTCGTAGGGTGGAAGGGTGTCCTGGTCTGTCTGGTCGGGCTTGAGTTCTGCGGTGGGCTTTTTGGTAAGCACCCTTTCGGGTATAACAGGCCAGCCCTCCTTTTCGTTTATATGGCGTGAGAGCTCATAGACAAGGGTCTTGGGTACATCTTTTATTACCGCAAAGCCACCTGCCATGTCTCCGTAGAGTGTGGCATAGCCCACAGACATCTCGCTCTTGTTGCCCGTGGTGAGCACAAGCCAGCCAAACTTGTTGCTCAGTGCCATAAGGATGTTTCCCCTTATTCGTGCCTGTATGTTTTCCTCTGTTATGTCAGGCCCCAGGCCCCTGAAGTGAGGCCCCAGGGTCTTAAGGTATTCCTCAAATATCGGGTCTATGGGTATTGTGAGAAACTCTATGCCCAGGTTTTTTGCAAGCTGGGTTGCATCCTCCCTGCTTTCTGTGGATGAGTACCTTGAGGGCATGAACACCCCTGTAACACTGTTTCTGCCAAGTGCCCTGGTTGCTATGAAGGCAACAAGGGATGAATCTATCCCACCGCTCAGCCCTATGACACAGTGTTTGAAGCGGTTTTTTCTCACATAGTCCCTTGTGCCAGTAAGAAGGGCCTCGAGCACCTCATCAAGGGGTGAAAGGGGCTCTACAGGAGGGGATGGCTTCAGAGGGGGTTTACTCCTTCTTATCTTTGCCCTTTTAAGCTCCAGGGTCTTTACAGCGGTTTCCTCTCTTTTCAGTTTTTCCTTTCTTCTTCTTGTATCGTGGAGTCTTTTTCTCAGTACACCTTCAAGGTCAAGGTCTTTTACAAGGAGTTCCTCTCTGAACGCCCTTGTTCGGGCGATGAGTCTGCCCTCTTCGTCTATTATCATGCCCTGTCCATCAAAGACGAGCTCGTCCTGCCCTCCCACCATGTTGTTGTATACCACTATTACCTCGTTGTCCAGTGCACGGGTGGTGAGCATCTCCTCTCTTATGCGTGCCTTGCCGAAGTGATAAGGTGATGCGTTTATGTTTATTATGATGTGTGCACCTGCCAGTGCCTGTGCCCTTGCAGGCCCTTCAGGATACCAGATGTCCTCGCATATGCCTATGCCGATTATGGCGTCATCTATGACTATGTTCAACGGTGTGGAACCTGCCTGAAAGTAGCGTTCCTCATCGAACACCCCGTAGTTTGGAAGAAACATCTTGTGATACACACCCTGCACCGTTCCATCGTGTATTATGGCGCAGGCGTTGTAGATGTCCTCGTCTCTGTCAACGAAGCCCACTATGGCGGTAATGCCAGTTATCCTGCGGGAAAGCCTTTTGAGCTCATCCAGGTTGTCCTCTATGAAGCCAGGTTTCAGCAGGAGGTCTTCAGGTGGGTAGCCAGTAAGCGAGAGCTCGGGGAAGACCACCACATCACAGCCCATCTTTACAGCCCTTTCTGTAAAGCGCAGTATCTTCTCTGCGTTTTTGCGGAGGGAGCCCACCGTGGGGTTTATCTGGGCCATGGCTATGCGTATCTTTTGCATACACAAAAAGATAACAGAAGAGTCTTCCGCTGTAAAGAGATAAGGATTAGCCTGTCTGCGGGGATGGTGCGGGATTCAGAAGGTCCTCAAGTGCCCTTTTTACCGCCTCTATGTCCACGCCTGTCTCTATGCAGTATCCGTTGGGGCGTTTGTTTATTATGGCTATAACTGGCAGTGGATAGGCATCCTGCACACCACTGGTCAGGTCTCTCTCGCAGGCAACAGCGACCACCGCATCGGGTCTGTATTCTATAAGCTTTCTTCTTGCGACCGTGCCACCTGTGAGAACAAAGAGTTTCACACCATATCTGTCAGATATGTCTATGAGGTCTCCTATCTCGCATCTGCCACAGTCCACACAGTTGCGCACATTTCTGGTTACCTTTATCTTGCAGTTATCGTACTGTATGCAATGGGGCATAAGGAGGACGAGTCTGTCAGGGTTGAACCCCCTGCCCCTTCGCCGAATCATCTCACGAACAAGGCGGTTGTTGAGCTCTATGAATGCCTGCTCTATCTTTATACGCGGTATGCCCACCATGCCACCTATGAGCACCATGAGCGGAAGGAAGAGCTTTATCAGAACACCCCTGAACGCAGGCGAGGACACAACTATTCTGCCCTTTATGAGTGCCACACCCATGATAACGAGCCCTCCAAGGGCGATAACGATTGCACCTCCCACAAGGGCTCCAAACAGATAGGGCAGTGAGGGATGAAGGTTTTTAAGCCCTACGGTGGGCACATACCAGAGGGCAAACCCCAGGGCACTTAAGCCGATGCCCAGAAGGGTGAGCACCCCGATGATTACCTTCTTGTTGGGTCTGTAGGGAATGCTCTCAGGGCTTCCCTTCCAGTCATCGTCCCTGTTATTCAAAAGTGGTACCTTCATCTATCCTGTAGCCTCTTGCAAATTCATCTGCCCGCATGAGCCTTCTGCCCTCGGGCTGAAGCTCCTCTATGAGGAGTATTCCGTCTCCTGTGCTTACATATATACCATTTTTTGTGGATTTTACAACCCTTCCAGCTGGCAGGCTGGTTTTCTCTTCGGTTGCATGTGCCCTGTGTATCTTTACAAGCGTCTGGTTAAGATATGTATACGCACAGGGCCATGGATGAAGCCCGCGCACGAGGTTTTCTATCTCCACTGCGGGTCTGTGCCAGTTGATTCTGCCCTCTTCTTTTTTAAGCATGGGTGCGTATGTGGCAAGCTGGTCGTCCTGGGGTGCTGGCTTTAGCTGGCCTGCAACAAAAAGGCGTATTGTCTCAACCAGAAGCCCTGCCCCTATGTGTGAAAGCCTTTCTGAGAGTTCTCCTGCACGCTCGCCCTTTTCAACGGGTACTTCTTTTTTCAACAGTATGGGGCCTGTGTCCATGCCCTCATCCATGAGCATGGTGGTAACCCCTGTTACGGTATCTCCTGCCATAAGGGCTCTCTGCACAGGGGCTGCACCACGCCACCTTGGAAGAAGTGATGCATGCAGATTTATGCAACCAAGCCTGGGTATGGAGAGCACCTCAGGGGGAAGTATCTTTCCGTAGGCAACCACCACTATGAGGTCTGGCTTAAGGGAACGCAGGTATTCGATTATACCCTGCTCCTTCAGCCTTTCAGGCTCTCTTACCTCAAGCCCCTTCTGCCTTGCAAACTCACACACAGGGGTTGGCCTTATGCGCCTGCCCCTGCCACTGGGCCTTGCAGGCTGGGTTATAACAGCCTTTATCTGAAAGCCCTCCTCGTAGAGTGCCCGCAGGGAAGGCACCGCAAACTCAGGAG
>JALUQR010000052.1 GCA_027017505.1 bacterium | reverse complement strand
GTACTCTGAAAAGCCACAATCACAGCTGAACTGCACCTTGTAGTCATCCACACGGCGGGAGTTCATCTTTTTGCCACATCTTCTGCATCTTATGATTGTTTCCACATGGTCCTCCTTTCGGGTTATTCATCTTCGGGCAGTCTTAGCCTTACCACCTCTCCCACTTCTCCGAGGCTTCCCAGCTCTCTGCCGTTAAGCCTGAGTTCCACGCCACCTGCGTTTCCAATAATCAAAAAAAAACCCTGTCTGCCCTCCAGCGCACATGCTCGCCCTCGCGGAGCAGTACCTCAAAGGGCTCCTTCTCATCTATCTGGGCCTTTATCCAAGTGGTGCCCTTTGCGTATATATCCAGTGTGTAGGGTGTGGTGGTCTTGCTTACAGGGGCTGGACCGGGCTCTTCAGCAGGAAGTTCTGCAACCATAGATGTGGTTGTTCTGCTCACGGGGCTATCCCTGCGGGGCTCTTTCTGTTTTTCTGCGGGTGTGCCAGGGGAGAGGATAAGATACATGGCTATAATGAAAACTCCCAGAAGGGCGGATATGGCGGTAACCATGTAGGCTGTTCGGGACCTTTCCTGTACGGTGTGGGCCTCTGGCAGGGAGGCAGGTGTTTTCTCCTTTTCAGTATCCTGCAGGTAGACCTCGAACCTTAAGACCGCATCGTTTTCATCAAGCCCCAGATACCTGGCATATGCCCTTATAAAACCCTTTACATACACGGGATGCGGTAGCCTGTGATACTCATTTGCCTCAAGGGCCTCAAGCTGTTTCGTGGAAAGCTTTATCGCCCTTGCGACATCCTCAAGGGCAATGCCACGCATCTCTCTTTCCCTTTTAAGGAATCCGCCAGGTGTCTCCATAGTGTTCCCCGCATTATTTTAAGAGTTCCATGTATTCCCTTGCACTTCTTGCCCTCTCGCTTAACGGGGCAAGTTCCACCACCTTCTGGAATGCCTCAAGGGCGCCCTTTTTGTCCTTCTTCTTTATGAGCACAAGGCCCAGGTTGTAGTAGCCATCAACATATCCTGGTGAGAGGTTCAGCGCATTCCTCAGTGCAAGCTCTGCATCCTCAAGCTTACCGATACGCTCGTAGGCAAGCCCCAGGTTGTTGTAGGCCATGAAGTATCTGGGGTTGACCTCAAGTGCCTTTTTGAAGTTCTCCACCGCCTTATCATACTCACCCTTGTTGTAGTATGCCCATCCCAGGTTGTTGTAGGCAAGCTCGGGTGTCTTATACAGGGGGTTTTTAAGGGCAAGGTAGAAGTGAGGTATGGCCTTGTCCCATTCCTTCATCTCAAGAAACAGGGCTCCAAGGTTGGTGTGTGCATCTGAAAAATCGGGCCTGAGCTTTATTGCAAGTCTGAAGTGTATCTGGGCATTCTCGTACATCCTCTTTGCCCCGTAGATGAGCCCAAGAAGGTTGTGGTATTCAGCACTGTTGGGATAGAGCTTTACAGCCTTGAGCACCTCTTCAAGGGCAAGGGTGTAGTTTCTCTCCGCAAAGTAGACGGAGCCCATCTTGTAGTGTATGTCTGCTGTTTCCTTTCGTTTTTCCTCTGATACCGTCGCACAGCTGACCAGCACAGTCAAAAGTATAGCTATTAAGGCCCTTCTTGTCATATCAGCACCCTGACCATAAGAGTTTATATCATACATCCTCGAAGTAGGTCAATTGTTTGAACTCTGTGTAGCGTGCCCTTATATCCTCATATGAGATGGCACGCAGGCGGTTGAGGCTGAAGTCCTCCACATTGAAGGATGCCATAACACTGCCCATAACTATGGCCTTTCTTATGTTCTGCTCACTCAGGTCGTTGGTATACGCAAGATATCCCATGAGCCCGCCTGCAAAGCTATCGCCAGCGCCCGTGGGGTCAAACACATCCTCAAGTGGATAGGCAGGGGCACTGAATACGGACGAGCCGTTGAACATGAGGGCACCGTACTCACCCCGTTTTATTATGAGTATCCCTGGTCCGCAGGCCATTATCTTCTTTGCAGCCTTTACAAGGCTTGGCTCACCTGCAAGCTCCCTTGCCTCTGCCTCGTTTATGACAAAGAGGTCTGCCCGTTTGAGCACCTCCCTGAGCTCATCTGGCTTGCCCTCTATCCAGAAGTTCATGGTGTCACAGGCAACAAGCCTTGGTGTGTCTATCTGCTCGAGCACTTTCAGCTGTAAGACAGGGTCTATGTTGGCAAGAAACACAAAGGGTGCCTTTCTGTAGGAGTCAGGAAGGCTCGGGTTGAAGTGCTCAAACACATTGAGCTGGGTTTCAAGGGTGTGTGCCTGGTTAAGGTCATAGTCGTATCTGCCCTTCCAGCGGAATGTCCTGCCAGTCCTTTTTTCAAGACCCGTGGTGTCTACCCCCTTTTCCTCAAGCATCCTTATGTGTTCATCGGGAAAGTCCTCACCAACCACCGCAACCATTCCCACCTTCGAGAAAAAGCTTGCTGAAAGGGAAAAATATGTGGCACTGCCTCCGAGCACATCGTCCGCCCTGCCAAAGGGGGTCTCCACGGTATCGAAGGCAACAGAGCCCACAACCACTATGTCCATAATTTTCTTGCTCCTTCTATCAGAGGTATTTTCCTATAATGGGTGCAAGGTCCTTCCTGAGCCCTTCTGGTATGGCATCTTTTGCGGTAACTATTGCATATTCAAGTGCTCTTGCACACTTGCAATCCCTGGGATGTGTTATCATGGGTATGGCGTTCTTTATTATCTGTTTTGCAAGGGATACATTCTTTTTAAGCGTGGTAAGTATCATGTCCACAGTAACGCTCTCTTCGGTTTCGTGCCAGCAATCGTAGTCTGTGGAGAGTGCCACTGTGGAGTAGCATATCTCTGCCTCACGGGCGAGCTTTGCCTCTGGAATGTTGGTCATCCCTATTACATCCACGCCCCAGCTACGGTATATGAGGCTTTCTGCCCTGGTTGAAAACTGGGGCCCTTCTATGCACACATAGGTGCCACCCCTGTGGACCGTTGCTCCTGCCTTAAGGCTTGCCTCATGGAGAACCTCTGCAAGCCTTGCACACACGGGCTCTGCAAACTCCACATGCCCAACTATGCCTGAGGAGAAAAAGGTGGATACCCTTCTGGTTGTCCTGTCAAAGAACTGGTCCACTATTACCACATCACCAGGCCTTATCTCCTCCTTCATGCTTCCCACAGCAGACACAGAGATAATCCACTCCACACCGAGCTTCTTCATGCCGTATATGTTGGCACGGTAGTTTATGTCTGTTGGAGACAGGCGATGTCCCCTGCCGTGTCTTGGCAGAAACACAAGGCGTGCAGAACCGAGTTTTCCAGTAATGTAGGCATCAGAGGGTGGGCCAAAAGGGGTTTCCACCTTAATCTCTCTTACATCCTCAAGGCCTTCCATCTCGTAAAGGCCACTGCCACCTATTATACCGATGGTTCTCTCTGCCATGGGAGTGCTCCTTTTCCTTTTTGTTCAAAAGATATTTTTTAACATTACACCACTTAAGGGTCAAGAGGTTTTATCCATTCTGGCACCGAGCTGTCCGCACGCAGCAAGGATGTCTCTACCACGGCTCTTTCTTACAAGCACAGTAAGGCCACACCCTTCAAGTATGTTGCGAAACCTCTCCACAGAGGCCTCATCAGGAGGGCTGAAGGGACAGCCCTCAAAGGGGTTCAGGGCAATAAGGTTCACCTTGCATCTTACACCCCTGAGTATTTCCGCAAGTCTTCTGGCATCCTCTTTAGAGTCGTTAACATCCCTTATGAGCACATACTCTATGGTTAGAGAACGCCTTTTGAGAAGCGGAGAGTATCTGAGTATCCTTAAAAGCTTCTTCATGGGATACCTTCTGTTTACGGGCATAAGGAAGGTTCGTGTTCTCTCATCAGTGGCATTTAGGGATATGGCCAGGTTTATCCTTGTGCTCTTAAGAAGTGTTTTAAGCGCTGGTATGATGCCTGCGGTGGAAAGGGTAATCCTTCGTGGAGAGTATCCCATGGCAGATGGGTCTGTGAGCACCTTTATGAACCTGAGCACCTCGTCGAGATTGTTGAGGGGCTCACCCATACCCATAATCACTATGTTTGTTATGCGGTGGTACTGTCTCAGGGCTGGCTCTTTCTGCTTAAGTTTTCTGGCTATCTCCACCTGGGCCACAAGCTCTGAAAGGCTTAAGTTTCTGCACCTCTTAAAGGAGGCGGTCTTACAGAACCTGCATCCAAGGTTGCAACCTGTCTGCGTGGACACACACAGGGTCAGACGCCTTTCATCTGGTATGAGCACACTTTCCACAAGGGAGCCATCGAGAAGTCTCAAGACAACCTTTATGGTTCCATCGTTTGAGCGTTCTGTTGCAACAGTCTCTGGCAGTTTAAGGTGGAAACCCTCTTTTTTGAGCCTTTCCCGCATCTGTTGTGGCAGGTCTGTCATGGAGTCTATGGTGTCCACACCCCTGGCAAAGAGCCAGCGGTATATCTGCCCTGCCCTGTAGGAGGGCTCACCATACTCCCTTACGAGTGCTGAAAGTTCTTCTTTTGAGAGGTCCTTAAGGTTTTTTGAGCCTGAAAGGCAAGCCATATGCGGGCACTCTGTGTGCTCAGTCCTCCACCTTTGCTATAAGCCAGTATATCACACCGAGCACCGCTATGGCAAAGACAAGAGATAGCTGGCTGGAAAGCTGGGTTTCTGTTGAGAGAGTGGTTATGAGTATCTTTCGTATTACCGCAACGAGGGCAACACTTATGAACACCCTTATGGCAAACTTTTTACCCCGCAGGTGCTGAATCTCCGTGTCCATAAGCTCTATGACCACCCAGAGCATGAGCAGTGTACCAAGGGTTGCCAGAAGACCCTTTTCTATATCGCCGTCAAACACATGGGTGAGGTCATAGGCAAAAAGCCCCATCACGAGCACACCAAGAAAGACCAGCCCTATAACGAGTACCAGATTGAGTCCGTAGGAAAATCTTCTTGCAAAGCCCACCAGATAGGACTCCACCTTCTGGGAAAGAAATATAACCCTTTTTTCCTCCTCTATGTAGGAACTGGTAAAGACATCCAGGTTTATATCCAGTATCTTATCCACAGACCTTTTCATGTGTGTGAGCTCCTGCGGGTCTTTTATCTCTTTGTCGAGCACATCGTCTATGTAGCGCTTTACAAAGTGCATTGCAGCATTCACATAGTGTGCAGGAAGGTTTATCTTTACATGTGCCATGCCCACCCTCTCGAGCTCACGAAAGTAGGGATACCCGTACTCACCTGAAAACAGCTCCATAAACCACTTGCCTATGGCGTCCTGGTGTTTCCTTATGGTCTGGTCATCCCTTAAAAACCTTGCGGTATCCTCAAATTCCTTTATATAGTTGTAGAAGCCTTCCACAAAGGTCTGCCTGTACTTTTCCATAATGGGCTGAAGGCTTTTAAGGTTCTGTGCATCCTGCTGTGTAAAGCCGTAGTGTGTCTTTATGCTTTCTATGTTTTCCATGGTGTTTACCTTTCGA
>JALUQR010000051.1:3085-5497 GCA_027017505.1 bacterium | reverse complement strand
CTCCTATGTTGCTCCCGTGATAGACGAGAAGACGAGAACCGTTGAGGCAAGATGCGTTGCCTCAAACAAAAAGGAGTTACTGCGGCCAGGAACATTCGTAAGGGCAAAGATAGATGTTGAAAGCATAGATGTTGGTATCGTGGTGCCCAAGACAGCGGTACATACGCTCAGGGGTAAGACGGTTGTCTTCGTGCGTACTCCCGAGGGGTTTGTTCCAAGAGAGGTTGTAACAGGAAGAAGCGATGCAGAGAGGGTGGAGATACTGAAAGGACTTGAGCCTGGTGAAAGATACGCAAGTAAAGGGGGATTCACCATAAAGGCAGAACTTAAAAAGGCAGAGTTTGGCGAGGGACACGGCCATTAATACCACCACAGGCGTGAGGAGGTAACTGTGAAAAGACTCATAGAGTTTGCTCTCAATAACAGGCTTTTGATGGTAACACTTGCCGTATTCGTGCTTCTGGCAGGTATCATAAGCTATAAAAGGCTTCCCATAGATGCATTTCCAGATGTATCGCCCGTGCTGGTGCAGGTCTTCACAGAGACCTATGGACTTGCCCCACAGGAGGTGGAGAAGTATGTCACCTATCCAGTTGAGGTGGCAATGAACGGACTGCCAAACCTTGAGAAGATTCGCTCTGTGTCAAACTTCGGCCTTTCTGTTGTGAACATATACTTCGAGGATGGCACGGACATATACTTTGCAAGACAGCTTGTAAACGAAAGACTTCAGGAGGTAAGAGAGGAAATACCCGAGGGATTCGGAAACCCCCAGATGGGGCCCATATCCACGGGTATGGGGCTAATACTCTTCTACCATCTGGAGGACACCACGGGCAAGTACTCACTCGAGGAGCTCAGAACCATACAGGACTGGGTGATAAAGTTCAACCTCGAGACAGTGCCGGGTGTTACAGAGGTTCTGAGTATAGGTGGCTATGAGAAGCAGTTCCATGTGGTGGTTCACCCTGACAAACTGCTTCGCTACGGGGTTACCATAGAGGAAATTATAGAGAAGATAAAGGCCAACAACCTCAATGTGGGTGCACAGTTCATAGTGAAGAACAACGAGGAGTACATAGTGCGCTCTGTGGGGCTTGTCTCTGACATAGAAGATATAGAGAACATCATCATAAAGGCAGAGGACGGAACCCCTGTGTATCTCAAAGATATTGCGGAGGTGAGGATAGGAGGGGCCATAAGAAGGGGTGTGCAGACCATGAACGGCGAAACCGAGGTGGTTGCCGGCATGGTCATAAAGCTCTATGGCGAGAATTCCTCCACGGTGATACAGCGTGTGGAAGAGAGGATAGAGAAGATAAACAAGATGCTCCCAGAGGGCATAAAGATAGTACCCTACTACGAGCAGAAGAGCCTCGTGGATGCATGCATAGAGACCGTTACCTCCGCACTTATGGAAGGTATAGTGCTGGTGGTGATAATACTCATGGTCTTCCTCGGAGCAATCAGACCCTCTGTGGTGGTTGCACTGTCCATACCCTTCTCTGTGCTCTTTGCCATGATTGGCATGTACTACCTTGGCATATCGGCTAATCTCATGAGCTTCGGTGGCCTGGCAATAGCCATAGGCATGATGGTGGACGGCGGTGTGGTCATAGTGGAGAACATAGACCGCTGGCTCAGAAGCGAAAGAGACAAGAGCTTTATGGAAATAATAAGGGCTGCCTCCATAGAGGTCATAAGGCCCATAACATTTGCGGTGATGATAATCATAATAGTGTTTCTGCCACTTTTCACGCTCAGTGGGGTGGAGGGCAAGACCTTCAGTCCCCTTGCCTATGCGGTTGCCCTTGCCATGGGTGGTTCAATAATATTCACCATATTTGTAGCACCCGTGCTTGCCTCCCTCTTTATGCCACTTCCTGGAAAGGGCAAGCACAGAGAGAACATGGCCCTCAGGATACTCCTCAGATACTACGAGCCAGTGGTGCGCTTTTTCGTAAGAAGACGCTCTATTGCTGTTGGGCTTGCGGTGGTGTTTCTTCTTACAGGTATGGTCATATTCCCACAGCTGGGCTCGGAGTTCACCCCGAGGCTTCAGGAAGGAACCATAGTGGTAAGGCTCACAATGGCCCCATCCATATCGCTTGACGAGAGCCAGAGGGTGACCATGCTGGTTGAGAAAAGGCTTCTTAAGATACCTGAGGTTGTGAAGGTCGTCTCGAGGATAGGCAGAGGCGAGGTGGGTGCCCATACGGACCCTGTAAACAGTGCGGAGATGTATGTGATACTCAAGCCCAGAGAAGAGTGGAGGGTGGAAAGCCAGGAGGAGATAGAGGAGCTAATAAGGGATGAACTGGGCAATGTCCCTGGAGTGCTGGTAAACATAACCCAGCCCATAGCCATGACACTCGATGAGCTCATCTCTGGAATAAGGGCAGAGCTTGCAGT
>JALUQR010000051.1:0-3075 GCA_027017505.1 bacterium | reverse complement strand
TGAAGCTCTTCGGAGACGACCTTGAGGTGCTCAAACAGAAGGCAGAGGAGATAGCCACGGTTTTGAGAAGCATACCTGGCAGTGCGGATGTGCAGGTTGCCCAGGTCACTGGCACCCCACAGCTCATAATAACCATAGACCGCCACAAGATAGCACGCTACGGAATAAATGTTGCAGACATACAGGAGGTGATACGCTCAAGCGTCGGTGGCGAGGTTGCGGGCGAGCTCTTTGAGGGAATCCGCAGATTCTCCATATTCGTGCGTTACCCAGAGGAGTTCAGAGACTCTCCAGATGCCATAAGGAACATACTCATAAAGACCCCTGATGGAAAGCTCGTTCCACTGGGACAACTTGCAAGGATAGAAGAGGTGGTGGGCCCCCGCCAGATAACAAGAGAGAACAACCAGCGTTTCATAACCATACAGTGTAATGTTACTGGCATAGACATAGGTACATTCGTAAAAAAGGCTCAGGAGAGGATAGAAAAGGAGGTTCAACTGCCTGCTGGTTATTTCATCACCTGGGGAGGACAGTTTGAACTTCAGCAGGAGGCCAACAGAAGGCTCATGGTGGTTATACCCATAACACTGTTTATAATATTCATACTGCTGTTTTCAGCGTTCCACTCGCTTCGTTCCACACTGCTCATATTTCTTAACATCCCGCTTGCCCTTGTTGGGGGTGTGGTCTCGCTGTTTATCTCGGGGCAGAACCTTTCCGTGCCATCCACAGTGGGCTTTATAGCACTCTTTGGTATAGCGCTTCTTAACGGTATAGTGCTCGTTACATATCTGAACCAGCTTGTAAGAGACGGAATGCCTGTGGATGAGGCGTCTGTCAGGGGAGCGTGTCTCAGGGTAAGGCCCGTGCTCATGACAGCCCTCGTTCAGGCATTCGGCATGGTGCCACTTCTTCTATCCCAGGGGGTGGGAAGCGAAATACAGCGCCCGCTTGCAACCGTGGTTGTGGGAGGCCTTTTCACCTCAACGGTGCTGACACTGCTGGTGATACCCGCAATATACAGGTGGTTCGTAATAGAGGATAAAAAGGAGGACTGATTATATCCTGAATCTGTCCTTTAGCTGAAGCATTGCATCTATGTATTCCTTTGAGAGTTCTTCCACACCCAGAAGTTTAAGGGTGTTCTGTATGAGTGTGTCCTTTGCAAGCTCGGGATGAACTATCTTTACCGTGTTTTTAAGCCTGTCAGGCACATTGATGGAACCCCGCCTTATGTAGGCAAACCCTGGGTCCACAAGCTCCCAGTCCTCGGTTAGCACTATGTTGGAGTACTTGAGATAGCTGTTACGCAGAATCTCCGCAAACTCGGACAGGTGGTGGTAGAATCTTCTGAAAAACTCTATATCCCTTGAACGAGCCTTGAGCTCCAGAAGCTTAAGAAGCTCCTTGTTGGCTCCGTAGGTATCGCTGTAGTCAGGCCCCTCTTTTATTAGCTTTCTTATATCATACGGTATCCTGAGTGCGGGATGAAGCACCTTTCTGTCAGGATAGAGGGTTTTGAGTTCCTCCTCACCGAGCAGTTCCTTTATCTTACTGCTCATGATAAGCAGTGCACTTTTGACATTTACCACAGAGCCATCCACTGTGGTAAGGACCTCTGATGTCTCAAGATACTTTTTAAGAGGGGCATTTATGCCCTCTTCGAAGAGTCTGTCAGGGGCCTTCTCTGCGGGATAAAGCACCTCAAGGAAACTCTTGCTCCACCTGCTGTCCTTAAGAAACACGGGGATGCACTTTTCTGTTATCATGCGGTATATCTCCCTGCACAGCCACCTGTTCCAGGGATTATCCTCCACGGAATTTCCCTGTAGCGGGCGAGACATAAAGTCAGCCCTTACGAGGAAGTTAAACTGTGTTTTTGTTTCCACCATTGCAAGGGAGGAGGAGAACTGAACGGGCCAGCCGAGCCCTGTTATCATCAAATCGCCGTCTTTGTGGAGTCTGAAGGCCATGATAACCTTTCTTTTCTGTCTCAAGGACGACCTTTCAAGGGGATGACACCCGTTGAGCACCTCTTCGGGAACATCCACAAGATGGGTGAAAACGACCCAGTCCTCATATGGCCTTTCTGTGCCATTTACGAACTCTTTGAGTCTGTAGATTGCATATTCAGGGGTCTTTTTTATTCGTTCCTTCTGGATGTATCTGCGGGTATCAGATATGTAGTCTTTAATCTCCACCCTGTCTATGTTCTCACGGAACAGAAGGTTCTTTGCCTGGATGTAGCTGCTGGATATTGCCCTGCGCAGTCTTTCCATAATGGCGGGCTCTTTTATCTCTATTCTGAAGAGTGTGTTGAACCCTTCCGGTATGAGCTGTTCTGCGGATTCTATCCACAGGGGTATGACCTGCCAGGGGATGTCTTCTCTGTCCTGCCAGTGTGTCCTGCTGAACATGAACCTGTAATCACCTGAGTAGAGCTCTATGTGGTCTGATACGAGAAACACCGATTTAAAACCCGTACCACTGAACGGCTTCTCCTTGCAGGACGACCTGCAGGAGAAGCCCACCCTGCAGAGGCTTTCCACATCATCGCCACTGAATGGTGCACCATCGTTGAATATCTTCACACATCCTGCTGTAAACTCCACGCGCACCCTTGTGCTACCCACAGCATCTGCATTGTCCACAAATTCTGCAATAAACGCACCATCCCCGCCAAAGAATGTGGAGATACGCTCCACACTCCTTCTCAGAGAGGATAGAACAAAACCCTCCTCAACGGAGAGATAGCTGTTCATTATCTTTTCAATATGTTTCCTTGCATTATTCACCGTATATTTATACCCTTTCAATACATGCATACCCGTGTTCTTTTTAAACACTATATATTAGAAAAAACTGTGCTATAATAAAAACAGGATAGTTCCCTGCTGGGATAGGGACAGAAAGTAAATAAAAACCCCCATCTAGGGAAGGATTAAAGATTAAACAAAATAAATAAAAATACCGTAGTAGTTCTTCGCGAGCCTTCTCTTGGTCCTGTATTCGGAATAAAAGGCGGAGCTACCGGAGGAGGCTATGCACAAGTAGTTCCTATGGAAGACATTA
>JALUQR010000050.1:3165-5500 GCA_027017505.1 bacterium | reverse complement strand
CCATCTGACAGAAGGATAAAAAAGGGAGAGTTTGTTGTGGTGGACATGGGTGTTGTGTTCGATGGCTACAGCTCTGATGAGACCAGAACATACTTTACAGGCACCCCGAAGACCATCCACAAAAGGCTCTACACAACGGTGCTTACCGCACAGCGCCGTGCCATAGATGCCATAAAGGCTGGTGTGAGGGCAAAGAGGGTTGATTCAATCGCACGGGCTACAATACAGAAGGCAGGCTATGGAAGATACTTCGGCCATGGTACAGGACACGGCGTGGGACTTAAGGTGCATGAGTCCCCGTACATTGCCCCGCGCAGTCCTGATGTGCTTGAGGAGGGAATGGTTGTAACCGTTGAGCCAGGCATATATGTGCCAGGGCTTGGAGGCGTTAGAATAGAGGACATGGTGCTCGTTGAAAAGGACGGCTGTAGTCTCCTTACAGAGGGCAATAAGGAGCTTAGAACAATAGAATAGGAGGCAATATGGACATAAAAGACCTGAGAGCACTCTACAGGTTCATGAAGAACACAGACATTGAAGAACTCGAGCTTGAAGACGAAAGGGGCAGGGTGAGGATAAAAAGACAGAGTATGGTGGTGGAAAGTAAACCCGCAGAGAAACCCCTGCAGCAGGAGAAGCCAGAGCCCGTAAGCCCCCAGAAGAAGGAAGAACCACAGAAGAGGGCAAACATAAAGGTTATAACCTCTCCCATGGTTGGCACCTTTTACAGGGCACCAGCGCCTGATGCAGAACCCTTTGTGGATGTGGGAAGCACCGTGAAGGCAGGTCAGGTGGTATGCATAATAGAGGCAATGAAGATTATGAACGAGGTGGAATCTGAGTACACGGGAAAGGTGGTCTCTGTGCTCGTTGAAAACGGCCAGCCCGTTGAATACGGTGAGCCACTCTTCGAGATAGAGGTCGCAGGCAGTTAACCTTCAGAGTTCTCTGTCCCCAGGAAAACTTCTCCTGGAGAGGGTATCCCATGTTTAACAAGATACTCATTGCAAACCGCGGTGAGATAGCGGTAAGAATCATAAGGGCAGCAAGGGAGCTCGATATAAGAACCGTTGCGGTGTACTCCGAGGCTGACAGAAATTCCATGCATGTAAGGCTTGCAGACGCTGCCATATGCATAGGGCCTGCCAAGAGCTCTGATAGCTATCTCAACATATCCTCCATAATAAGTGCGGTGGAGGTGGTGGACGCAGAGGCTGTACACCCTGGTTATGGTTTTCTTGCAGAGAGTGCAGAGTTTGCAGAGATATGCGAGAACTGCGGGGTAAAGTTCATAGGGCCATCCTCAAGGGTCATGCGCCTTATGGGCAACAAGATAACAGCAAAAAAAGAGGCAGAGAAGGTAAGGGTGCCTGTGCTTGCATGGAGCAGGACAGGGCTTGAGGACGAAAAGTCAGCCCTTGAGGTGGCAAAAAAGATAGGGTTTCCCGTAATAATAAAGGCAGCATCAGGTGGTGGCGGAAGGGGCATGAAGCTTGTCCACACCCAGGCATCCCTGGGAAGTGCCTTCCACCTGGCAAGAAGAGAGGCACACACCGCATTCGGAGATGACCAGGTCTTCATAGAAAAATACTGCGAAAAACCACGCCACATAGAGATACAGCTCCTTGCAGACCAGCACGGCAATGTGGTTCACCTTGGAGAAAGAGAATGCTCCATACAGCGCCGTCACCAGAAGATAGTTGAGGAGGCACCATCTCCCGCTGTGAATCCAAGACTGAGAGAGAGGATGGGAGATGCAGCGGTAAGGCTTGCAAAAAGCATAGGCTATGTGAACGCAGGCACGGTGGAGTTCCTGGTGGACAGAGACGGAAACTTCTACTTCATGGAGATGAACACACGCATACAGGTGGAACACCCGGTTACAGAGATGATAACAGGCATGGACCTGGTCAAGGAACAGATAAGGATTGCCTCAGGCGAGCCCCTTTCAGTAAGACAGCGGGATGTGAAGTTCTCAGGGCACAGCATAGAGTGCAGGATAAATGCAGAAGACCCCAGAACATTCGTGCCCTCACCAGGCAGGATTACCTTCCTCTATATACCAGGAGGCCCTGGAATCAGGGTGGATACCGCCATATACCCTGGCTATACCATACCATCCCACTATGACCCGCTTATAGCAAAGCTCATAGTGCACGCACCAACACGCCTTGACGCAATAAAGAAGATGACCCGCGCACTCGAGGAGTTCCGCATAGAGGGCGTTAGGACAAACATCCCGCTACTTCTGGAAATCATGAAGGACCATGACTTCATAGCAGGCAATATTGATATAGACTTTCTCTCAAAATTCTCCTAAAATATAGGTGGTTAT
>JALUQR010000050.1:0-3155 GCA_027017505.1 bacterium | reverse complement strand
GAAAAGACCCTCTCTGTGGGTTACATGCAGAACGCATCGGTATTTGCAGGATGTGGCCTTCCAGTGGTAAGAAGACCAACAGGCGGAAGGGCGGTACTCCACTGGAGGGAACTCACCTACTCCATTGTTGCACCAGTAGACAGGGAACCCTTCAACAGGGGGTTGCAGTATACATATTATGTGATAAATAATACTATACTGGAAACACTCAAAGGTGCAGGCATAACCGCAGAGCTTTCAAACAGGGGCTCAGGGGAGTACAGAAAAAGGGAGTCCTGTTTTCACTCGGTCTCACGCTATGAGATTACCGCAGGGGGAAGAAAGCTCTCTGGTGGTGCACAGAGAAGGCTTAAAAGGGCATTCCTACAGCACGGCTCCATACTGTTTGCCATAGATAGAGAGCTTATAGCAAGGCTGTTTGGAGAGGACGCACCCGGTAAGATGGCATGTGTGGAGGAGTTTGCAGACATAGACAAGGACACACTTGGATGTGCCCTTGTGGAGAATATGGCACGAAGGCTCTGCGTGGTTTTTGAAGAGGGAAGACCAACAGAAACAGAGCTTTACACAGAAGAGCTCCTTATGGACAAATACCGCAGTCCCCTGTGGAACATGGGGGCAAAACACCTCTGGGGGTATAGCATATGGCAGGTAAAGAAAAGTACATAGAGCGGGCACAGAAACACATAATGAGGGGCAATATCGGCAAGGCCATAGATGAGTACAGGGAGGCTGTTGCCATAGACCCGCAGGATGTAACCCTCAGGCTCAGGCTTGGAGACCTGTATGTAAAAAACGGCAGAAGAGAGGACGCCATAAAGGAATACACCGAGGCTGCAAGGATAAACAACCAGAAGGGCTTTTATCTCAAGGCCATAGCGGTGTACAAACAGATTCTCAAGCTCGATGAGAACAACCTGGATGTGCACTACAAACTTGCTGAACTCTACACCAAACAGCGCCTCCTTGCAGATGCCATAAGTGAGTACAGCTACATACTCAACACCTTCGAGAAGAAGGGAAAGACAAGGGAGGCATTTGAGCTACTTAAAAAGATGGTGGAGGTGGACCCCAACAATGTGGGCGTAAGGCTCAAGCTTGCAAGAAAAGAGCTTGAGCTGGGCTACGAGGACGATGCCATAGAGGAATACTGCACCATATTCGATAAACTCCTGAGCCAGGGAAGAACAGAAAGGGCTGAAAAGACCATCCACGAGATATACGAGAAGTACCCTGAAAACACACAGATAATAGAAAAGCTCCTTAAGCTGTACACAGAAAAGGGAGATAACGAAAGATACTTGGAACATGCCCTCAGGCTTGTAAGACTCCATAAGGACAGGGGCGAGAAGGACGAGCTTATAGCAAGATGTAAGGAGATACTTGAGCGATTTCCTGACAACCAGCCTGCAAGAACCATACTTGAGGAGGTCTGCCCCGAGGAAAAGGAGGTGGACTTTTCAGAGTTTGCAGAAGAGGGGCCAGAAAAGACAGAACCCATCCCCCAGGAAGAGCCAGAAGAGGAGCCCATTGAGACCATAGAACCCATAGAGGAGATAACCCCTGTTGAAGAGGAAGAGCCAGGTTCTTTGGACCAGCCCTCTGAGGAGCCCTCTTCTGAGATGGCAGAGTCAGCGAAAGAGGAAGAGCTCATAATGATACCCGATGAGCTCTTTGAGGACTCACAGGAGCCCCCAGAGATAGAGCTTGTAGAGGAGATACAGGAAGAACCCGCAGGGCAGGCTCCTGAAAGGGAAGAAAAAGAGCCAGAACAGTATGTGGACCTCATGAAGGAGCTCGGTGTGGAGGAGGCCCTTGAACAGCTTGTCTCCCCTGTTGCAGAGGGTTCAGAGGAGATGGTGGAAGAGCTTAAAGAGGACATGGGCGAACAGCTCACAAAGGAGGATGCGGAAACCCACTATAACCTGGGAATAGCCTATATGGAGATGGAACTGTTTGATGAGGCCATAAACGAGTTCAAGCTGAGCCTCAAAGACCCATCCCTTGAGTTCGATGCCCTCACAAGACTGGGGCTGTGCTCCACAAAGAAGGGTGCATACCAGGACGCAATAGAGTTTTACCAGAAGGCCCTCTCCATTGAGGGCAAAAACGAGGATGAAAAGAAGGCTGTCATGTACGAGCTTGGCACCACACTTGAACTTGCAGGCAGAAGAAAGGATGCCCTTGAGATGTTCAGAAAGGTGCATGAGATGGATAAAGACTACAGGGGTGTGGCAGAAAAGCTCGAAAGCCTTGCAAGACCCTCGCCTCCAGTAGATGACGACCTTATAGAGGTTGAGGTTATATGACACATAAACCCGTAAGACCCGGAAAAGCCGGCCTGTGGTCGGCTTTTTTTTATGAGCCCTTTATGGCACTCAGGGAAGACCCCCTGGTAAAGGCCCTCTACGGAGTCTCTGTCAGGGAGGGCACTGTACTCTACCTTGTGGGCGGACTCTTAAGGGATATGGCACTTTACCGGAGCTGGAGCAGAGACTACGATGTGGTAACAGAGGATGGGCCTGGAAGGATTGCAATG
The DNA here is from genome assembly GCA_027017505.1 of bacterium. GTDB lineage: Bacteria > Desulfobacterota > GWC2-55-46 > GWC2-55-46 > DRQE01 > DRQE01. The sequence continues at coordinate 616 of JALUQR010000050.1, read as the reverse complement.
GGGCTGGCACAGGGCTTCAGGGCAAAGGCCTTCCCCATGGACGAAAAAAGGGATGTATGGAGGGTTGTGAAAAAAAGAGGTGCCACAGAGTTCACAGTGGATATCGCACCACTGGATGGTGCAACCATAGAGGAAGACCTCTTGAGAAGAGACTTCACAGTCAACGCCCTTGCGGTTGAGCTTAAGAGCCTGTACGAAACCCAGACCCCTGCAATTATAGACCCTGCAGGAGGAATGAGGGATATAAAGGAAAGAAGACTGAGGGTTGTCTCAAAAGACGGGTTCAGCAGAGACCCCCTCAGGCTTTTAAGGGCACTCAGGCTCTGCCAGCTACACAACCTCAGGCTGGAACGCAACACAGAAAGGCTCCTTAAGGAAAACACCTGCCTTATAACCCAGACCGCAGTGGAAAGGATAAGAGAAGAGCTTATCAGGGTATTCTCACACAGGGGGTCAGCCCGCACGATGAAAAGACTCTTCAGCACAGGCCTTGCAGACCACATTCTGCCAGAGCTTTCAGGCTGGAGGCACTCCACCCGCTATCCCATACTCACCCACTCACTTAAAACCCTGGAGGAGACAGAAAAACTCCTTGATGAAGACCCACTCCTTAAAG
>JALUQR010000049.1 GCA_027017505.1 bacterium | reverse complement strand
TAACAGACCATATACTCCACTTCCCTGTGATACTGCTGGAAGAGCTTATGTCCCTGATAAATCCTCTAAACAAAGTGTTGAACCAATCACATAGAGGTGGTAAATATGTCTGTACCAAGTGCCCTTGGGGAAGGCCCTCTTTTTCAGCCTGCCCTGAGCAGGGGTTTGAGGTATCTACCAGTGTAGCTTTCCTTTGTTCTTGCAACCTTTTCTGGTGTGCCCTCTGCAACTATGGTGCCACCGCGTTCACCACCTTCAGGGCCAAGGTCTATTATGTGGTCTGCTGTCTTTATGCAATCCAGGTTGTGCTCAACCACAATCACGGTGTTGCCAGCATCCACGAGTCTTCCGAGCACTGCAAGAAGCTTTTTTATATCATCTGGATGAAGGCCTGTTGTGGGCTCATCGAGTATGTAGAGCACTCCGCCCTCCTCACCGCCAAGAAGCTCACGGGCAATCTTAAGCCTCTGGGCCTCTCCACCTGAAAGTGTCAATGCGGACTGGCCGAGCCTTAAGTAGCCAAGGCCAACCTCCCTTAAAAGGGATATCTTTTTCAATAAATGCGGAAGGTGGGCAAAAAACCTGTAGGCCTCATCAAAGGTCATCTGCAGTACATCGTGGATGTTGCGGTTGTTGTACTTTATCTCCAGTATCTCTGGCTTGTACCTTCTACCGTTACACACACTGCAGTTTATGTATACATCTGGAAGAAAATACATCTCCACCTTTTCCACCCCTTCGCCCTTACAGGCCTCACACCTGCCACCAGGCACATTGAATGAGAAACTGCCTGCCCCTATGCCCCTTTCCCTTGCTCGCCTGAGGGAGGCAAAAAACTGGCGTATGTCATCAAATCCGCCTATGTAGGTTATGGGGTTACTGCGCGGGGTCTTTCCTATGGGCTCCTGGTCTATGAGTCTTACATCCCGCAGGTGTTCTGCCCCTTCTATGGAGTGGTGGGGAAGGGGTCTGTCTGCCTTTATGCCGAACTTAAGTGCCAGGGCGTTGTAAAGGGTGTCCATAACAAGACTGCTCTTGCCCGAACCTGAAACACCTGTCACACAGATAAATGTGTTGAGCGGGAACCTCACATCTATTCCCTTAAGGTTATTTCCCCTTGCCCCTCTTATTACGAGTTCCTTTCCACTGCCCTTTCGCCTCCAGCGTGGCACATTTATTCTGAGCTCACCACTCAGGTACCTTGCGGTAAGGGTGCTCGCACCATCAAGAAAGTCCTTTCTCGTGCCACTGTAGACTATCCTTCCACCCATCTCACCAGAGCCAGGCCCGAGCTCCACTATGTGGTGGGCCTCTTTTATTATCGAGGGGTCATGCTCCACAACAACCACGGTGTTGCCAAGTCCTGACAGTCTTTTAAGCTGTGCTATGAGCATGTCCACATCCCTTGGATGAAGCCCTATGGAGGGCTCATCGAGTATATAGAGCACCCCTGAGAGCGAGGAGGCAAGCTGGTTTGCAAGAGAAACCCTCTGGGCCTCACCACCAGAGAGGGTGCGTGTAAGGCGGTCAAGGGTTATGTAGCCAAGCCCTGTCTCTTCAAGAAAATCAAGCTTCAGGTTTATCTGCTTCAGCGCCTCTTTTGCAATCTCCCTTTCAACAGGGCTGAGCTCAAGCCCCTTAAAGAACCTTCTTGCCTCACTTACCGTGAGATGGCTCACCTCTGCAATGTTCAGCCCGCCTATGGTTACAAGAAGTGCCTTCTCCTTTAGCCTTGTGCCCCTGCATACGGGACATGTAAAGTGCCCCTTGTAGCGAGAAAGAAACACCCTTATGTGGAGCTTGTACCTCTTTGTCTCAAGGTATTCGAAGAACTCCTCAATACCCTCAAAATCCTCTGTGCCTTTAAACACAAGCTCTCTTTCTCTTTTTGAAAGCTCGTAGAACTTTTTGTCCAGGTCTATGCGATACTTATCTGCGTATCTTTCAAGTTCTTCCTGCCACCACCTGTAGGCAGGTTTTGTCCAGGGCTCTATGGCACCTTCCCTTAAGGTCAGCGACTTATCTGGAACAATCTTGTCCTCATCGTATTTGAGTATGTTGCCAAACCCCTTGCATTCAGGGCATGCCCCCACAGGATGGTTGAAGGAAAACAGTATCGGTGATGGGGCTTCAAGCTCTATGTTGCAGTCTGTGCACCTTAAGACCCTGGAGAACTCAAGCAGTTTTTCCTCATCCACCCATACCCACATGTTGTCCCTGCCCTCACGAAAGGCTATCTCCACAGAGTCTGAAAGCCTCTGTTTGGCATCCTCTGTGGGTATGAGTCTGTCCACAACCACATCTATTGCACCGTGGGCCCTAATTTCATCAACAGGGGGTTCCTCGTAGCTCACATCAACCACCCTTGAGGTCCTTATCCTTATAAAGCCCTTCTTCAGAAGCCCATCTATTATGGCCTCTATGGCAGAGCCATCCTCATCCACGGGTATGGTAAACCCTATGTGGAGTCTTCTTCCCTGATATTCTTTCAGAAGCCTGTAGACCACCCTGGGGGTATCAAGCGGGGCTATCTCCTTTCTGCATCCAGGACAGTGCAGTTTACCGAGCCTTGCAAAGAGCACCCTCAGGTAGTCGTTAATCTCCGTTGCGGTACCCACTGTGGAACGGCTCGTGCGCACGGGGTTTTTCTGCTCTATGCTTATTGCAGGCCTTATGTTGTAGATTCTGTCAAGAAGGGGTCTGTCCATCCTTTCAAGAAAGAGCCTTGTATAGGTGGAAAGGGACTCCATGTAACGCCACCTGCCCTCTGCAAAGAGGGTGTCAAAGGCAAGCGAGGATTTACCCGAACCACTGGGGCCCACTATGGCTGTAATCCTGTCGTGGGGTATGGAAAGGGATATGTTCTTTAGATTATTCTGCCTGCACCCCTCTATGACAAGCTCATCCCTTACAGGCGGAAGGGGTGGCTCTGCAATGTAAAGCTCTATCTTCTTTCTTGCTCGCCCCATAAAGGCCCTGATTCCTCCAGTAAAGATACCTATTATAGCCTGTATCCACGGTGAATGGCAACTGTTCTGTGGGATAGGGCTTCAACAGCACACCCTGTAGACCAGAGCACCTATATAAGCTCCCATCAATCAATGGGTAATAAAAAGGGCTCTACTTCAAAAGGGAATGTTTAAGAAAAGCTCTATTGTGTGGGGTTCAGTCCTTAAGCTCTTTTTCCAGAAGTTCCCTTGCCTTTAAGGAGTATTCGTCCTTTCCTGTGCTGAGCTCCTTGAGAATCCTTTCTGCCTTCTTTTTCTTTCCGCTGTTATAGAGGACTATTGCCTTGTAGAAGAGTGCCTTTGTGTTTTCTGGCTCTCTTTTGAGCACCTCTTCGAGGTGTTCAAGTGCGGTCTCTTTATTGCCCAGGCCCATCTCAAAGACCGCAAGGTCTATCTCTGCCTTTGTGTTGGCAGGGTTTATAAGGAGAAGCCTTTCGAGCTCTTTTTTTGCGCCCTCCACATCTCCCTTTGATGCGAGTGTGAGTGCAAGGTGATATCTTGCGGACTCATGCTCGGGTTTTACGGCAAGCACCCTTCTGAAGGTCTCGGTTGCAAGCCCCAGGTCATGACGCATCATGTGGATTATACCGAGCTGGCAGAGGCTTTCTGTATCGTCTGGATTCTGCGATAGAAGCTCGTTGAATGTAACGATGGCCTCATCGTACTTTTTCTGTACCGCAAGCACCACGCCCAGGTTGTAGAGGTTATCCCTGTTTTCTGGGTTACACCTTACAGCCTCACGCCACGCCTTTTCAGCCTCGGGATAGAGCGAGAGAAGCTGGAACAGCCCTGCCATGCTCTGCCAGGCAGGTTCACTGTCAGGGGCGACCTCAACGCTTCTTTGCAGATACCCCAGGCCCTTTTCAAGCTCTCCCTTGTTGGCAAGGGTAACCCCCATGTTGAGCAGGGCAGTGGCATTGCGGGGCTCTATCTGAAGGGCCCTGTGAAAACACTCTATTGCCCTATCATAGTTACCCTCCATGGTGTATGTATAGCCCAGGTTGTTAAGGGCACTCACATTGCGTTCATCAAGCCTGAGGGCCTCTTCGTATAGCCTTCTTGCTCCGGTAATATCTCCCTTCAGGAAGAGCTCCACACCCCTGTTGTTTATCTCCCTTGGGTCTTTCTTCATGACACTGTTTCCATGGTCAGCTGTTTTTGTTCTTTATATCACGAATCAGCCCTTTAAGAAAGCCCTCACTTATCTGTGGTCTTTCAAACCTTATATCCTCAAAGGATATATCGAAGGGTTCTCCTTCCCTGTATCTTATTGGCAGGTATACTCCGAACCGCATATTCGAGCCGTATTCGTAGCTTACGAGGTTCCAGCCTTTTCTTTTCTCCAGGCCTAATGCCCATGCCCTTACGAAACCTTCTATATCGAATGTGAACTTTGGCTCCACTCCTGCAGAGAGCCTTGCGTTAAGTTCAATCCCTGTGGAGGGTGTCCAGTTCACATTGACCGATGCGTCTGCCTTTGCAGAGAGTTTTATACCCCCTGCAATCTCAAAACCACCCTCTGCACCTCCAATCACCGCTGAAACTCCCACACTTGCACTTATCGCAAGTTTCAGCCCTGCATCTGCGGGTATAATGAACTTGCCCCTTCCACTTATCCTTGTATCCTCCTCCCTCGTTGGGGTGTACACCACGCTGAGCTCAAGCTCCTCAAGCCTTCCAGGCCCTATTCCAGCGTATGCCCTCAGGGCTCCCCTTATGGTTGCAACAAGCCCTATACTCTTTGGCCCGACCGGTATGGCAAATATGGGTATATCAAAACCAAGCCTGAAGAGGTCTCTTTCTGGTATGGCCTTTCTTCCGAATACCTCCACGGTGGAGGGTATACCTATCCTGCCAGAGACCTGAAGCTCGCCTGTGGGCAGGAACCTGACCCCTGCGGTGCCCTTCAGCCAGCGTGTAAACTGTACGGTGAGCTCACCACCACCGTAGAGTGTGAGCCTGTCTGTGAGCTCATCTGTGGGATTGCCCTCTTCATCTACCCTTCTGTTAGATACGGTTACATCCACCTCTCCAGAGAGCATGCCCTTTCTGTAGCCAACCCTGCCGTGTATGGTAATGGCTCCGTCGTTGTATTCCACACCGAGCTTTGCATCTATGCCAGGTATGCTGGGTATGGCCTCGCCCCTTGCATAGAGCCTGTAGCCTGATTCCTCACCCTCCTTCTGCACCCTCACCGTAACGCTACCACCCCTTATGCCAGGTATGTCATCTTTGAGCTCTGCGGTGCCCTCTACGGTGAAGCTCTCCCCTGTGTAGAGCACATTTACCATCGCACTTCTTACCCCTGGTATGTTAAGCTCTGCGGTGCCACTTGCTGTGAGCCTGCCCTCGCTTTCCGAATAGAGCACCCTTATGTTTGCACTCTTTATACCCCTGAGCTTCCCCTGGGGTATGCCGAGTTCACCCTCTGCAGTGAGTGTTCTGTTCCTGTAACTAACACTTACCACTGCAGGGTCAAACAACCTGGAATCGAAGTTGAATTCGCCCTCAAGCTCCAGACTCTGCGAGGTGGTAGCAACCCCTGCGATGTATCCCTCACCAAGCCCCTTTATGGCAAACTCAATCCTGCCATCAATCCCTATACCCCTTCTTGTGCTTCCAAAAAGAGTAAGCGTTACAGTGGATACACTGAACGGTGGGGGAAGGGTTATCTCGTCTATCGTAAATGTCTTTGAAAGGGTGAAATCCCCGTTTTCAAGAGAAAACCTTATGTCCGCATCCCTGAACAGGGGAACCTCTGGCAGTATTCTGCCCTGAAGTATTATTCCTCTTTTCCCATGAATGTGGAAGGTATCCACCGCTATGGGGCTGGTTCTCTTTATCTTGAGTCTGTGAAGCATTCTCAACACAGATGTCTTCTCTATGTGGCCTGCAAACTGTGCGCCTCCGAACCTTAAGATGGGGATTCTGAAGTCACCGCCCCTTAGCCCCTCAAACACGCTGTGGTTGGGCTCTATATTTACAACAAAGTGGCCAAACTCATGAGAGGTTACATCTTCATCCTTTGTGTTGAAGTGTTTCTGTTTTATCTGGAAGGGGCTTTTAAGCCATCCCCTTTCTCTGGAACGGGATGGAACCTCCTCTGGCCACCTGAAACGCATGCCAAGGCCTCCTGTCTCGGAGGGGAATATCCTCACATATCCGTTTCCGCCAAGTTCAGATAGCAGGGCAGGTCTCAATGGCCTGAGATGGCTGGCGTTTTCTATCTCATCCTTCTTCCAGAATCTGGTGCGTGCTACATTCCTGTATTCACTCAGTGGCTCCGCCTTTCTGAAGACAAGCTCATAGTTCTTTTTTATATCCTTTATACTTCTACCGTAGGGAGACCTTCCGTCAGGCCCCTTCGTAACATTGAGAAAATGCCTGACCTTTTCGTTAATCTTGTTCTTTATGATACTGCCAGATGCCATGTTGAAACCTGCCTCAAGAAGCTCCATGTTTGCAGGAGTATTTGCCCACCTATCGTTATTCCAGTTTGCAAGCTGAAGCTCAACGATGTGGTCCACATGGAAGAATCTGTAAGGTGGCCTCAGGGACATACCGCCCCATTCTGGAATGGTGAGTCTATCTGCAATCTCAGCTATGGTTCCAGAATAGTATAGGGATGCCCTTTCTCCCCGTACGGGCACCTTTACAAGGTGGGTTTCGTTATCATTTATGGAATCACTTCTGTATCCACGCTGTAGAACCTCTCTTATCCTTCTCATTATTTTTTCCTTATTCACGCTTTTCTGCCATACATCACGCTGTCTTGGATTTCCCCTTTTGTAGCCCTTGCTATGTATAAGCGGGTAACGGCTCTTATAGAGGTGTTCTCTGTAATCCTTCAGCTTGAACCCTGGCACCTCTATCTTATCGAAGAATATTCTGTCTCTGTCAGTGCCTCTTACGAGTCTTCCATCTCTTTCGCTGAGTTTTGTTGCATCCACGGGCTTTTTCTGGTTTGTGCGTTCTGACTGTCTCTGTATCGTCTTTGCACCCCTTCGTTGCTGTACCACATGGGTGAGCTCATGTGCGATGAGCTTTCTGCCCTCCCTTGTATCGGGCTGGTATGCACCCTCGCTGAAGTATATATCCTGCCCGTAGGTGAATGCCCTTGCACCAAGGAGCTCGCAGAGCCTTACCGCGGTTGAATCTGTATGTATGCGCACATCCGAAAAACTTCTTCCAAAATGGCCCTCCATCTGGCGGGCAAGCCCTGGCTCCATGGGGCTACCAGCACCCCTGCCTGTCCTGAGAAGCTCTCTTACCTGCGGGTCCTTTATGCCCTCTGTGGATACAGCCTTTCCCTGAATAATCCCGTCTTCCTCTTCCTGCATGTCCACATCTGCCTCTTCTGGCTCATCTTCTTCGCTCTGTCGCTGAAGGCTCTCTTCCTCCTCGTTCTCCCTGGGCTTAAGCTCCTCTGGTTGTTCATCCGCAACTTTCAGGGCAGGCCCTGTGAGTTCCTCCTCTGTGGTCTTTGCTGTTATCCTTTCTGCGATTCTATCTGCCTCTATCTCTGAAGGGTCATCCCTTCTGGATGTTCTCAGTATCGTCTGAAGCTGGCATGGGGTGGTGTTCTGCGCAGAAGAACCAGTCTTTGAATCCTTTGTGCCTGAAAGAAAGCCCATCAGATAGTTCTCCCTTCTTTTGTGTACTCCTTCTCTATACCCTTCAATATATGCGAAGCCCTTATAACATTGCTCCCCTCGTTAAGTGCCATGAGCGAGGCGTATCTCACCACATTCATTATGGATGCGCCTGTAAGCTCGTACCTTTCTGCAAGCTCCTCAAGGTCTATCCCCTTCTCGAGCACCGAGCTCTTTGAAAACCCGTTCTGCCATATCCTGAGTCGCTCCTGTTTTGTTGGCATGGGAAACTCTATCATGTTCTGGAATCTTCTCAAGAACGCCTCATCAAGATTGCTCTTCCTGTTGGTTGCAAGTATCACCACACCTGGATGTTCCTCCACACGGTGGAGCAGATAGGCTATCTCCTGGTTGCTGAACCTGTCGTGAGATGTCTGAACCTCTGTTCTCTTTGTAAAGAGGGCATCCGCCTCGTCAAAAAAGAGTATCCAGTCTCTGTCACGGGCGGTATCGAATATCTTTTTGAGGTTCTTTTCCGTCTCTCCTATGAACTTTGAGACCACAAGAGAGAGGTCTATCCTGTAGACATCTATGCCTGTCTCCTTGCCTATGAGCATTGCAGTAAGTGTCTTTCCAGTGCCAGGAGGCCCGTAGAAGAGACACCTGTAGCCAGGGGCTATCTTCTTTTTAAGTCCCCACTGGTAAAGAAGTGTCCTGCCGTGTTTAATCCATATCTTTATTTCTTCCACCTGTGCCATCGTCTGTGGTGGAAGAACCAGGTCTTTCCACTCAAGCTCTGTGGTAATCCTCTGGGCTGGAAACTCATGACCGTACTGGGGTGGATGGATTCTTCCTGTTGTAAACAGCGAGAGTACCTCCTGAGAGGGAACAAGCCTTGCGTCAAGAAGCGTCCCTGTGGTATGGTCCTTCTCAAGCTCTATAATGCCCTCTTTTATGAGAACGCTGTGGGGCTCAAAAAGGTAATAGTAATGGAACCTCTTTTCAAGCTCATCTCCTGCAAGCAGAAACAGCGCAGTATCCACAGTTGGAATCGGTGGAAGTCTTCTCTGGGGCCGGTCTCCAGGGTTAAAAAATTCATCGAGCAGGGCAGGATGTATGTGCGGGTAAAGGGCAAGAACAAGCACAAGCCTTTCCTCTGGCGTGAGCCTGTAACCCCTTACAACCTCACTGTAGAGTGAACCGCAACCGTTCAGCGATGGAGGTGGTATCTCCAGCACATCCCTGCAGGTGGTCTCCTTTCCATGGTACAGCCTGTAACGGGCTCTGACCACCTCCTTGAGCCAGGCAAACTCTGCCATAAGGTGTCTTGCATTGTATCTGTAATACGGCTCTACCATTCTACATACAGTGCGTTCTTCATCCATGGCAGTTTCACCACCCCCAGTGGATAGGGCAGATAATCGAGCAACACATCATAACCCTTCCTTTCCACAAGCAGTGTCCAGCCTGCCTCTGTCCCTGAGAGTTTGCCATCGCGCATGAGGAATGCCCTTCTGAACCCATCCACAGAGGTTCTGCCTATCTTCTTCCAGTTATCTATTGCATGGCGTAGCAAACACTCTGCCTCTTTTTTATCAATGGGGGGCTTTCTGAACCCTGGCTCAACAGCCACCTCAAGCTCCATACCGCAGAGCACCTTGTTGAGTACCAGATGATACTCCATGTAATCTGTATCTCCCCTTGCAAGATACTCAAGCTCTGCAACCGCCTGAAGCCTGTGAGATTCGGAAACAAAGCTTCCCCTTTTTACAAGCTTAAGCCTCTCAAAGTAGCTCTCAAGATACGGCCACAGAAGCACCACCCCGCTGTTTTTTACAAACCACTGCTCCTCACGGGTCTCGGGCTTAAAGGGTGTCAGCCCTTCTGTATCCCTGGGTTCATCCAGTGCCTCAAAGAAGGCCTCCACGGTGTGCCCCCTCTCAGCAGGGCTGGATATACTCTGTGGAGTGGTGCCACTCCTTCCTGTCTCTTCAAGATACATCCTTAGGCGAAAATAAAGAGGGGTTGTCTTTTCAGGCTTCAGAAGCCCACACTCTTTTACAAATGCCCTGAGCTCTTCTTTGGACATGGTTTTAAGGGTCTCTTTAAGTGTGTCCTCAAGCCATACCTCAAAGAGTCTCTCCCTGTCGAGCCATCTGTACCGTGCAATGCTCTTAAGAAGCGATGTGTATAGAAAAAAGCCCTTCTCTTTAAGACCGTATCTTTCCATAACCCTGCATACATCTTTTATGACCGTGAGTATATCCATGAGGTCTTCTTCTGCCAGTCCCAGACACCTGGATATTATCATCTCAAGGCTTTCCTCTTTCAGGTTGAATACAAGCCTTTTAAGGGCGTGTTCTCTGGATACAGCCCTTCTTAGAAGGGCTTCCATTTCACGGGGAGACTCCCTGAAAAGCCCTGTAACAAGGCTGTCCATGTCAGTGAAGGCTGTTTCTTTACTGTTCCAGGGCAGTGTGCCTGAAAAGAGGAACTCTTCAAGCTGTGCCATAAGACGCACAGATGGGCTATAGAGTTTTATGTTGCTCTCCCCTTCGCTGAACCCTCTATCTGAAGGCCTCCACCTGTCTGTGGATTGTATGAGTGTGTGGTTTTCTTCAAAGAACTCTTTAAGCCCTGCACAGATAGCCTCTTTAAGCCTTTCTGTAAGCTCACCAGCCTGCAGGGTTCCGAGCTCAAGCTCTATGCGTTCTATACTGACCACCTTATCCTCCCTGTCGTAAAGACCCAGCACCTCCTGGAGAACTTCTGGAAGCTCTTCTTTACAGAACCTGCCTATGGCCTCTTCTGCCCTTCTTGCCTCTTCGAGACCGGGGGTTATAACATGAAACAGAATGCTGTGTATCCTATGTGTTCTGTCCACCGAGAGCATGAAACCACTATCTTAAAAGATTGAGTTCCCCAGAGGAATCCCTCCTTAAAACCCTGTTGATGAGTGTGTCGTTTCTTTTCTTCTTTTCCTCTTTAAAGAACCTTTTTACCGCATCTGCTATGGTCTCTATACGGGTTGAGAGGTTTCTCATGGAGTGGACCCTCATCCTGGCAGGCACCTCTGGCATCTCAAGATGGCTGTCTCTTATCTTGCAGGGCAGATAGAAGTCTGCAACAACGATAAAGTCCTCACCTGTTGCGAACTCTATCTTTCCATAGTGTTCTGTGGTATCCAGCACCTCCATTAACAGGGGTGTTGCCATCATCAGGGAAAAGGGCTCTCTGTAATAATAGACTATCCTGGGTCTTATACCCTGCGGGCCCTCAACCTGTCTTTCCCTGTCAAGCTCTACCTTGAGCACCTTCTGTGTTTTTGGAAGCTCTAACCTGCGGGGCTCATAACCCTGCTTGTAGAAGAATACAACCGCTGGAATCAGGGGCATCTCGAATCTGGCCTCTCCCCTGCTGTCTGTCCTGCCACTTTTTATGAGTCTTTCTGGCCTGTTGTCCTTAACGGCAAATACCCTGTATTCCACATTTGCAAGGGGCTTTCGCCTGCTGGTGGTTACAAGTGTTACCTGTTTTTTCCTTGTTACCTCCTCATAGACGAGTATGAATGTGCCTCCCCACATGGTGCCTGCAATGTGTTCCATACCGGGCACAGCGGTGTTGAACCCTGAAAACAGGGATATGGTCTTCACCCTCTCTAAAAAGCCCTTCAGGATGGAACCAAAGGAGGCCAGAAGACAGCGGTCTCTTATGGTATCAAGAAATGTCTCAAAGGTGTTTACAACAGGTGGAATACTGCTGTTTATGATTCCTATCGTACCGCTGGTGGCGGTCTCCTCCCTGGAGGAAACAGACGCAGGGGCCTCTCCCCTTACATACTGCTTGAGCTCCATACAGAGAGAATCTATATCGCAGTGGCAGAGGTTAAGGGCACTCATATTGAAGTCCTTGATATGAGGTGGCAGAACCGCCACATACTGGGCAAGTCTGCTGTAAAGGGTTTCGAATCGGGTTTTGATTGTCTCGTATGTGGTCTTATACATTGCATTTGAGGAGAGAGTGCCCTCTGTACTGCGCGCACGGTTGTAGGCAAAATATCTCATTATGAGGGATATGTTCTCTTTCTGTTCTCTTATAAGCTCGAGCATGTCCTCTATACAGCATACAAGCCTGTTTCTCTCTATACTGTAGAGGGTCTGAAGGTCTGCTATCTTTGTGTCATCAGGAAGGTATACCCTGTTGGGGGCTCCGTCGAGTTTAAGGGTGAGTATGTCGAAATCCAGATTGTATCTACTTCTCAACTCCTTGAGCTCTTCCACCGCAATGTCAACGCTTTTGCCCACATGCCCCTCTATGCGGAGCTTTGGATAACCGCACAAATCCACCATAAGGGGATTACGCCCCTCCTCTATGAGGTGATACCCCCGCACCCTCTCTTCCACACTGTCTGTGATTGTTGCCTCAAAGTTCCACAGGCTGGCGAGCTTCCTTACATGTTTTTTACTGTAGTAGAATGGGATTGCCTGCCTGCCAAGCTCGCTGGAGCAATCCACGGTGGGAATAATCCTTACGGGCATACTTTTATCAAACAGGTCTTCAAGGGTAAAACTTCCCACGATGAGTCTCAATCTCTCGATAAGCTGTCTTATGCTGGCAAAGACCTCTGCCTGATTGTTGTGCACCGGTGAGGGAATAAAGCATGTTCTGAGTGTATCTGCTGTTTCTTTTCTGTAGGCTGAGGGGTCAAAGATGGTGGGGTGTTTTTCCCTTAGTCTTCCGAGCACCAGATGCTGTGGGAAAAGCCCTGTGGGTGGAGAACACTGTGCGGAAAGTTTGCTTAATTCTGAAACAAGCTCATCGTAGGCCTTCTTTATATCCCTTAAGTAGTCGTAGATGTACTGCACAGAGTACTGTATTCCATCGGGAGAGCCCTTAACAAACTCGATTAGTCTGTCCAGTGTGTTTGCAAGTTTCTTGAAGAGACCCCTTTCCCTTTCCAGCAGATGTGTTAAAAAAGCATTTTCAAACAGCATCTGCAATCTGATAAATGCCTCCTTAAGCCTTCTGGCACCTTCAAGTATAACCGCTGTGTATGCCTCCACAAAGGCAGACACACTGTCTGTCTTCATATTTGATGGCAGGAATCGTGGAATCTCCACCTCAAGAAGCTCGGATATCATGTGACGAACACCGCACACACCCTGCGGGACTCTTCTCACGGTTCTTCTTATGGTCCTTCTTCTGTATCTTCCATCTGTAAAGTATCCTTCGTCTATCAGCAGTTTTCTGACCCTTAACTGCCTTATCTTGCCCCTTTCATCGCAATCGTTCACAACGCACTTTGCCACATCTCTATCCGCAACCTCAAGATACAGCACCACCACCTTGTCTTCGAGGTCTCTTTCTGTAAGTTTTTCTGTATTTACGGGTATGTGGGGCTCTGTTTCGTCAAATATCTCTTTAATCTCCTTTATACCTGCCAGTGGTGGATATTCCTCTTTGCCGATTGTTACATTGCTTGCAAGGGTGCAGTTTTTATCTTCAGGAAGAACTATGAGCCATCCCTCTGATGTCACACCCACACCCCTTGTTATGTGCACGCTGTATTCTCCATCTGATGACCCTTTGGTTGCCTCAAGCCCGCATACTATTCCAATGCCTATGAGCTTCTGTCGTGTGAGTCTTTCCTGTTGCTCTAAGTAATCAACAATGTTGTTTAGCTGTTCACTCAAAAGAAGCTGATTTGGTTGAAAGATGTGGTAGGAGGTTATAAGTTCGTCAAGTCTTTTCATTGCTCTTCTCCTTTTAATGTTCCCATTATTGTTTGATTCAGAATGGTAAAGTTTTTATTTTCAGGGTCAGTGCAATCGCTGAGTCTTGCAGCTGGATACACGCTGGTAAGATTGTTAAGTTTCTGCACAAGCTCCATGGTTTTTTTCTGAAGCTTCCTTCTTTCTGGAATCTCTTCTGATACCATCTGTAGCCACTCTCTGTATATCTCCTCGAGTTCTTTCATCTCACAGGGGCCTACCCAGCATATCCTTGGCAGTATGTGTGCTGGGGTTTCAAGCCTTACCAGTTCTTCTGCAAACTCACGAAACCTCATATCCCTGAACTTTAAAGACCACGCTGGAAACACCACGGTGATTCTGAACGAATAGAAGTCCCTTACAGGGCATCTGCAGTTTTCCTCATCCATGCATTCCTGCACGAAGCCCTCTTCCACATCTCTGTGTTCTATGGACACATTGTCCACAGGTCTTAAAAGTATGTGCTCGAAGATATGAAACCCCTCTCTGAAGTATTTATTCCTGATGTAATTTATTATTCCGTCCCTGTATTCTTCGGCCTCTTTTTCTGTTTTGAATCTTCTTCTGCACCACGCAAGTATCCTGCCATCGGTGCCTGCAAGCTCAAGCCTGTACCACCTTCCGTTCTTCCTTATCCTGTAGTTTTCCCCGAGGGGTGCCTGCCATATGATGTGTTCTATAAGCTCCCTTGCCTTCTTTCTTGCTGTTTTCAGGTCTCTTGCACGGTATGTTTCTGTTTTAAGTGCCTGCTCCCTGTATCTGTGTCTATCCCTGTCTATGTCTACATGGAGGTCTACCCTGTAGCTGTTATCCCCGCGTCGTTCCACCCTGAAGTCTCTGTTCACATCCTCCTCGCAGTAACCCAGGGTTCTTCGCTGGTAGTTCTGGATGCCCAGAAGTCTTGAAAGCCTCTTTTTAAGCCCTGCGACATTGGTGGAGTTCCAGAGGCCATCCTGGTCTGAAAGACATCTGTACCTGAATGCCCTTGCCCTGTCTCTGCTTATCTCTGGGTAGCTTTTTAAAAAGTCCTCCTTGTCCCTCATCATCTCTTCAAGCATTCTGAGCTTTTCCGTGTGGCCTGCCTGTGTAACAATGGTGTACATGACCATGGCATAGTCTGTAAAACTCTCTGCAAATCTCGCTATGAGATGGTCAAGAAAGCGGTTTCTTCTTTCCAGAAAGCTCTGTCTTGTTTCTGCATATTCCTTCAGTTTTTTCAGATAACTGTTTTCTTCCTTTCTGAACTCAAGCCACCAGTGTTTAAGGCTGTCTGGATTATCCAGGTCCAGTGATTCAAACTCTTCTGGGCTCACCCTGTCCCTGACAAACTCTATGAAGTCCACAAGAAGGTTTTCCACCCCCGGGAAGTCATCCTGCTCGGTATCCTCTGGGCTGTTGTACAGGGGCTGTACCGCACAGGTGCTTTCCACAGGGGCACTTACAGAAAGAAGGTTTTTTACATTGTGGAGCTGGGCAAGGTAGTTTGCAAGGAGCTGGTCAAAGAACATGAGAAACGCCTTGAACTGCTTTGCCTGTGCCCTTCTTGTCGCATCCATTGTGGATGGTAGCCCCTCCTTGCCAGTGTGGTAAACAAGGGGAAAGTCATTCTGTATGGAGCAGTATCTGTCCAATCGCAGGTCTTCTCCCGTGGGTACATCCAGGTCAGGGGCAGGCCCTGCAAGCTTTGGCCTTGCGTATTCTGCCCTGAACTGTCTGAAAAGACCCTCCACCTGTTTGGTGTCAGCACGGAAGGGCACACCCCTTTTGTAGAATATAACCCTTGACCACTCCTGCCTTAAATTCAGGTGATACTTTCCATCAAGCCTCACACACCACCTCTCGCCACTGGTCGCTGGCACACCGTTTATGTAGTTTGTAACAACAAGCTCTTTAACAGCTATAACACCATCTATGGTAAGTATAATTCTGTAGAGGTCTGACACATGTATCGTGTCTTTAAGTTCAGAGTCTTTAAGCTCTCTTCTGTCCACGAAACCGTGGTCTCCCACAAAGCCCTCGAATATCTCATCCACTGTTTTTCCCTTCTCGAGCATCTCCTTGAGGGAGTAGAACCTTACAGGAGGTGCGAGGAATCTATCCACCTCGAAGTATATCCTGGCGAGCACCTCTTCGGGGTCTGCCTGAGGGGTGATTTCTATGTCCGCACATATGGAGACCTCCTGGCTCTTTACTATCCTGAACCTTACATAGTCCTCACAGAGGTTTCTGTAACTGTGTAGCCTGCAGTAGACACCCTTCATGATGGATAGAATCTTCTCAAGCCTTTTTATGTAAAGGTGAAAGAAGGAGTCCGCATCTGAATTCTCAAACAGTGCCCTGAGCTCATCCCTGACATCCACCCTTATATGTGGTGGAAGAAGCACCCTGAAGAGTCCTGCGGATACAGCCCTGGGCAGACCCCCGTTGAATTCAATCTTGAGCTCAAACCAGTTTTTGTCTTCGTCAAAACGCTCTATCCTGAACCCTTTTACATCGTCTTTCCTGTAGAGTAACTGGAGTATGCTATCCTGCTCCCTGAAAAGCGGAAACTCCACCTCAAAAGGGGGTGTGATAATCCTTACGGGTATGGTATCTTTGTCTTTTTTTATCTGCCATTCCATGATGTTTGAGTTGAGGTCTCCCAGCTCGTCGTCCTCTTCGAGCTCAAGGGATACGATGTAGAGCCCGCCCAGGGGTTTTCCCTTGAATCCCTCTTCCTCTGTGACGCTCATCCTGTAGCCCCTGTCTTCCTGGTTGCACCTGTAGTAAAAGGCAGGCTCTTTGAACTCCTCTATCCAGCCGTTCTGAACACCCTGGCAGTCTATTATTACAAGCCTTATATCCTCTGGTGTGAGGGGATTGCATGTGAGAACCTCTCTTGCTGTAAAGAAGTCCTTTATGTTTTCCCCTTTCTTTCTTGCAAGTATGTCCCTTGTGCTGAACCTGGTTCTGTATGTAAGCTCTGTTATGGCATAGCAGAGTACTTCCAGTGTGGTGATGCCGGGGTCATGGATGTTGTGGTCTGTCCATATCTGGGAGGCAAGCTGTGTTATGTACTCAATGCCCTTCTGCCTGAGGAACCTGTAGTCCATGGCCTCTGGCAGTTTTCTGTTTCTGGCTATTGTGGGGTGTTCTGGTAGCATGGGGACTCCTTTCTGTCAGGTCTTAGTGTTTGCACCCAGGGGTAACCTCATGGTCAGTATGTGTTGTAAGCACAGCCCAGGGTTTTGACACCCTCACCTCTGATAATCCTTCCCCGCTCTTTAAGGCCCCTTCACCTGTGGTACAGAGCTCCACATCTATTACATGGTCCACATAGGGAAGCTCTTCCATATAGTTCACCACTGTGGACTGGTCTACCGAGCCACCGAAGCGTATACTGTCTGTTCCGTCAAATGCCCACGGGGCAAGCAATCTCTTGAGGTCTTCCTTGAGCTTTTGTGTGTAGTAGTTCTCATCCAGCCCGCTTTTGAACACCACACCGCACTTTACCTTCACAGGTATGTAAAGGGGGTTTTCCACACTCAACCTTACAAACCCACTGCAGAGGGCCTTGAGAAACTGCCTTATCCTTTCCCTGTTATTGTTACTCACAGTGGGTCTGAACGGGTCTATTCCCTTCTGTTTTCTTACATCAGGCACCACCACTATCTTTACCGCACCTGGAGAAAGCCCGTTATCTTTCTCCGTATGTGGAAGGCATCTTACCATGTAGATAAACGGAAACTCCTCGAGCACCAGTCTTTCAAAGTCCCACACTGTTATGGCACGGTTTTTGTGTCTCAGTCTTTCACTTACCCTGTGGTAGAAGTCCTCTGCTGGCTCACGCAGTCTTCCGCCAAAGGATGGATAGGGCTGGGTTATCTTTTTTATTGCTGAATCACTTTTCAAGAGTGCCTTTATGGAGCCGGCAGGAAGACCCACCGCAAGATGATCGGGGTCATTGCCCGTATTCTTGAATGTCACAACCCCTGCCTGTGCAACCACATCCACCACAAGGGGATATGCCCTGTAACTTCTGGTTATACCTGCCCTGAACCACACCATACCACGGGGCATGAGGGTGTGTTCTGTTGATGCATCTTCCGGTATGCTGAACCTTATAATGCCAGAGGCCAGAAGGTTGTTCGTTGTATCCTCAAGTATGTAATCCTTAAGCTCCCTCCAGTGTCCATCCGTTGCAAGATAGCGCCACTCAGGTGGCTGTGCATCTATTGAGCTATCCTCTGTGCCCTCTGCAAGCTGAAACAGCACGGAAACACTCTGTCCTGGCAGAACCCTCTTAAGACCCACAAAGAGTGCACCCTGAAGCCCTGATAGAAACCCTGGAAGAAGCGAGGCGTTATTTACATCCTCTATCAATAGGTAGCCAAACGGGTGGATGTGGAAGAACCTGTGGTTTTCGGTCTCAATCCTTGTACACGCAACATATCTGCACTTAAGCTCCTTTATGGTGGGTGTATATGGCCTGTTGGGCTGTGGGGCTGGCTCTGTGGCTGTGCCGTTTGCCACAATCCAGTCTGTGTAGACCTGTGGATACACGCTGTGGCCAAATCCACCTGCGGGTGAGCTCAGCTCAAGGCGTATAAAGCCCCTTTTAAGACCAACCCTGTAAGAGCTGAACCCCTCAAGTTCAGGATACTCCCCGAATCTTTCTTTGAACGAAAGTCTTATAACAATTGTATCCGCAGGTCTATCGCTATATCCTGCGTTCACAAACAGGGGAACCTCTGTGCTAACACCACCCTCCCTGCAGGTTACATTCCTTGATTCTGAACCATAGCAGACGCTTTTTATATCCTCATCTTTCCAGAGCCCGTCTTTAAGGCAGAGGACCTTTGTCTTAAAGTCGCTGTTTGTGTATATCTTCAGTCTTTCGCCGTAGTCACTGTAGTACTGTCTGAAGCCCTCCTGTGGAAGCCCCATCCAGCTTATACTGAGGGTGAGTTCCTTCAGGGGTTTTGAAAATATCTCCTGCGAGCCTATATAAAAGGAGTTGCCCGCAACTGGCTGTGTGCCGAAGGGCATGAAAGGGGCAGAGGGGTCAACAAGACCCTGGTCATTCTGCAGAACAAGCCCTCTAACCCCCTCTACCGTTACCTCAAGCTCTGCCCCGGAAAGCCTTATGGTGGTAATAGAAGATGGCACATTCTCTTTAAGAAGAAACCTTACAACAGGGAATTTCGTATCGTATCCACCGTCGAGTTTTTCAGGATTGTAGTCTGCCACCTGTTCTGCACCCTCTGAAAGGGTTATGGTAAATACCAGTTTATCTTCAGTGCTAATGGAGAACTTTACCTTTCTTTCCACCTCATCGGTTTCTACTGTTCCTTCCATGGGTTCTGCCTCTATCCAGCCTTCACTGCCACTGAGCTCAACCCTGAAGTGTTCCTGTCTTAAGGAGCCAAGTTTATCTTTACCTTCAGAGGGCTCAAACTCTATGGTTATGGTTCTCTTTCCTTCCTTAAGCCTTAAAAGGGGCGAAGTTATGGCAAACCCCACAGAGCCCTCCTGCATGGTGCCCTGCTCGAGCCCCCTCTGGGGTTCACCAAAGGGTCTCCACATGGTCTCAGAGGGGACTGTAACCGTATGCGTATAGAGGTTTAAGAGCTTCTGCCCTGTCTCTCTGTCCCTGCGTGTATCTACAAACAGGGTTTTAAGGCCTGCAACCTCTGCCCTGTTAAGGACTATGTCTTTTTCAACCGTGTATATGAGCTCCTTACCTGTTCTGTCTTTGCCCGCCTTGAGTTCTGTTCCTGCCCTGAGTATGTACTGGTCAACATGCTTTGCAAGCTCCACCACGATATGGGCAGAGTCAGGCCTTTCTGGTCTTTCCCTGAGTCTTAAAACCTCCTTGAAGTAGAACTCAAGATGTCTTCTTGTAAGGCTGTTTAGCTCTTCCTGTGCGTATGAGAAGAGCCTGAAGAACGCAAGAAGCAGTGCGTTGTGTGCCCTGTGGCGTGGATAGTTCTCAAGGCTGTGGACAAGGTGCCTGCGTGCACCCGTTAAAAGCCTTATGTAAGCCCCGTATACACGGCTAAACAGTGCCTTTACAAAAAACAGTGAATACTCTATACGCCTCGATGCACACCATGTGGGCTCTCCGTAAATGGTATTCTCAAGTCCGCTGGCACGGGCCTTGAGTCTTTCAAGGTAGTTCTGCCAGCTTTCCACACCTTCTTCTTCCCCTGTGTCCATCCACACAGAGGAAAAACCCCTCTGCAGTATATCCTCTGCAGGGGAGAACCTGTAGCCATCTTCGGATGAGTCCACCACCCTTGTCTTGTCCACAAGCTCCAGGGTGGTGCCTGTATGGTAGTAGCCCACAAGGGTTGCAAGCTCTAACCTGAGTCTTGCTGTAATCTCTCCCTGGAGTTCCTCTTTGAACGGGGTGTGGTGGAGCGGATAATTCATAAGCCTTTCAAACTCAAAAAGAAGGCTGAATATTATGTCGAAAATGGGTTTGTAGTTTTCTGCAGTGGGTACTTCTTCCAGTATCTTGAGATACCTGTTGAAGGTCTCTTCCACGAGCCTGTAGTTTGTCCTGACTATCCTTGCAAACACCGTGGAGATGTCTGTGGATATGAAGTCCTGCCAGTTGCCATCTGGCCTGTTCTCTCTGTTGTAATAGACAAGAAGGGTGGCGTACTTTTCTGCAAAGCATATGAGGTCTTCAATTCTTCTTTCGTCTATCTTTATGTACTCTGGCGAGAGGGCACCGAGCCTGCGCTCTGTTCTTCTGGTTCCGTCGTGTCTCGGCCCCTTTATACCGTATCCTGAAGGTTCTATGTTGCAGTTACACCCTCTTTTCATCTCTCCGTGCCCTCTTTAAGGTAGAAGGGGTAGACCATGTTGCCCCTTGAGTTGGTTGTCCTTATACGAAAATCTATTATTATGTTGAGGATACCGTCCTCAACCTCCACGGAGACCTCCTCGGGCTCTATTCTTGGCTCGAAGTAGAGTATTGCATCCTCAACGAGTTTTCTTATATAGGCTACGGTGGTTGTGTTGAGTGGTTCGAAGAGGAATCTTTTAAGGTTGCATCCGTACTCTGGTTGCATCAGTCTTTCACCCACTGTTGTGGAAAGCAGTATATAGAGACTCTTTTTTATATCCTCCTCTGCGCTGGTCATCTTTACATCCAGGGTGTTTTTATCGAATTCTGGAGGAAAGTCCCATCCTGTTCCAAGAAGGCTGTCTTTCTGTTTCACCTTTTATCCTCCTATCATTACTGTAACCTCACCCACGATGGAAGACGCCCCGCAGAGGCACATATCGGTTGTCCTGAGTGCTGGTCTTCCACCTATAAAGACTGTGGTACTGCCCTTTGGGAAGGGGCTTGTTGTTGGCTGGTGGGTGTTTGGTGGCAGTGCACACACATGGGTATCTCCCACGACTGCTGCGGGCATACCCCCTATAAGCACTGTTGACACACCCGGGCCTGTAATAACGCCTCCGTGTGTTGTGGTGTCCATTACCCTTGCAGCAGGTGGCATTCTTTTCACCTCCCTTACTCTGTGGTGTTCAGTTTATGTTCACAATAGAGCCCTTAAGCCTTGTTGCCCCTGATGATGACAGCTCTGCAGATGTACCGCCCTCAAGTTTCATACCCACAGATGCAGAGCCCTGGATATTCTGTGCCTCCACCTTTATGTTGCCCCTTGCCTTAAGCTCCATGTTGCCACTGCTCTCTATGGTCACCCCTGAGGAGTCCATCTGTAGTCTGTTGCCGTTCTGGTCTTCTATGAGTATGGCGCCTTTGTCCTCGCTGAGAAGCAGTGTGTTGCCCGCAGGGGTCTCTATCTTTATGTTCTTAAGCTCATCGTTGAATATGAGCTTCATTCCTTCTCGTGTAACGAAGCCCTTTTCAGGGTTTTCATCCTTTGGCTCAAGCGGGGCTGGCCTGTTACTGCTGTTCAGCATACCGAGTATCACTGCATCCCTGGGGTCATTGTTCAGAAAGCCCAGTACCACCTCATCGCCTATCTCTGGCATGAAAAAGGCACCCCTGTTTTTGCCTGCATCCAGTGTTGCCACCCTTGCCCATGTTCCCTCTGCCTGGTTGTCCACAACGGGCATCTTTACGAGCACCCTGTACTCACCGTCAGGGTCATCCTGTATCTGTGTTACAACCCCTATCTGCAGGCCCTCCACATGTGGCAGGAGCTCCTGCATGGAGCGTGAGTTCACCTCATACTCGTTTATAAATGGCTCTGGTGAGAGCCCGAACTCCACATCCATCTCCCACCTGCCGTCCGCTATCTCGTGTCTTATGCCGTTTACGAACACCTTTCCGTTAAACCTCTCGCCGAGTCCTGAAAGCTCCACAATGTCTGCACACCTGAGCCCTGCAGTTCCCCTGCACCTTGCAACCCCCCGAATCTTCGATAACACAGCCCTCGTTCTTCTTGCATCTGCCCAGGCCCTGAGTTCCTCTGCGGTTATGTTTCCTGTGTGTCTGTACTCCATGTTTTCTTCTGTAACGGTGCCTGAAAGTGTGGTGGAGGCAATATTGCCAGGCTCTTCAAGCTGTGGTGTTTGTGCCTCTGCCTCAAGCAGTGTCTGCTCTGAAGGACTCCACGCAGAACACCTGAGTGTGGCCTGCTGATATGTGGCATCCATTACCGCAGAAAGACTTATAATCTGGTCTCCAAAGGCAAGCTTCATCTGGGGTGCCTTTGATGTGTCAGGTCTTTTGACAATCAGTCTGCCGTCGTCCACCACAACCACCATGCCGTTTGCCTCTGCTCTGGAGAGCATGAAGTCCCAGTCCGTGGTGTTAAACTGTACGAGCTCGCGGTGTGTAACATCTGTGGGTTCCACCTGGGCCTCAAGGTTGTAAGCGCTTGTGAGCTCTTCTATAACATCGCTGTCCTTTGTATCGGTAAAGTATCTGTGCTTTCTGCCAACGGTCATTCGGTATGCCCTGTCCCTGCACTCCACCACCACATAGAAGTTACTGGCACTCTTTACCTCAAGGCTGTGCCTGACTATTATGCCCTCGAAGATGGTTCTGTTCTCGTTGTGATAGCCTGCATCTATGCGAATCCTCTTGCCTGGCAGAAGCTCTTCTTTTTTGCTCGATAGGGGGAAGTCCTGTGCGGAGGGGTCTCCACTTTTGAAGACAATCCTTGCCTTTGGTATACGGCCTGTTGCCTTGCTTACCACAATGGACACTATGTTAAATGAGCCTGGAAGCTCCTTATCCTCGGAGAATACCGCAAAGGTGGGAAGGTCTGTTGACCTGTTACTGGTTGTCATTGTTCACCTCGTCTGCAAGTGGTGGAAAGAGAAGTCTATCTCCCTCTTTCAGTTTTCTGAATGAGACAAGCCTGTTCACCCTTGCGACATCTATGTAGTAGTCAGGTGTTCTGTATACGCTGTGGGTAAGGGTATCGAGCCTCTGACCACCCTTTACGGTAAGCACATGGGTTACATCGGGAGATTGTTTGTTTTCCCTTTTTGCCCTCAGCTCATCATTTACAAACCCCTCGAACTCTGCGTTTATCTTTGCCCTCAGGGGCTTTCCAGAGGGCTCAAAGAGTGTGTATGTGATGTTGGCAGACTTGAGTATGCAGTCGAAAATAAGCTCGCCCCATATTATTCTTAAGTATCTGTTGCGGTGTATGTTGCCATCGTACTCGTATACCTTCTGCAGAAACTCCCTTATCTTCTTTCCCACATCCTCTTTTTTTCCTGTTGTTACACCTGTTCCATCTATGAGGAACTCGAGGCTCAACTGCTGGGGCTTTATGTTGGAGAAGGACGGTGCACTGTGGGCTGTGCCATGGGGTTTTCGTTTGCCGTATTCTATTTCGTACTTTATTGAATACTTGCTCGGGTTAAAGAGAGCAGAAAAGCTTGCCACCATTTTGGTGTATTTTTCATCGCTGTAGCACTCTATGAGGAGTTTTTTAAGTTCTCCCTTGTTCTCCACCTCTGCCATCTACCTCTCCTTCATCTCTCTTATTATGCGCATTACCTGTTCAACGCATTCTTCCACTATATCCTCTATTCTGCCCTCTGTCTCTGTGGGGGGCTTTTCTTCAAGCTCTTTTACCTCTGCCCTTATGACTATTTCTTTTATCTCTATGGGCATCTATACATCCTTTTTTGTAAAGTACTTGTAAGCAAGCTCAAGGCTTTCTATAACGAGGGAGTTTTCCTGTGCCCTAAGGTCTGTTACAGACCACTTTACCGGATAGGCTCCCACGAAGTTCCACACCACAATGGGTTTGCTCTTCTCATTGAGCAGTGACACTGTAACCTCCACGGGTCTGAACACGAAGTTATCTATGGCATCGAAGCACCACTTTATGAGCTTTGAGTTCCTGAGCACTCCTCTTTTGAGCACAAGGTTTGAATACTTTGCAGGCAGTGGCAGTCTGTGGCTGAAGCGGTTTTCTCCGCCCTCTTTGTACTCTTCCACACCCAGACTTTTTGAAAGCCCTGAGACCTCCTGAAACCTTGCCTCACGCTCTTCGGCCTCAAGCCCTGGCAGTTTGAACTCCACCTTGAAGTGAAACCCCACAGGTGGGTAGAGCTCTTCGTCCATGATAACCGGTTTTATGCTCATGTGGTCTCTATGGTCAGCCCTTCGTGGGCAATCTCCATGCTTTCTATGGCCACCTCGTTGCCCGATGCCTTAAGCCCTGGCCCTTCTATCTTTACGGGAAAGGCCTTTTTAACCTTCCACACCATCACGGGGTTGTGCTCCTCATCGAGAAGGCTTATGGTTATATCCCGCCTTTCTATGGTGTTCATCTTTATGGTGTTGAACCACTTGTAGTAGTCGTTATCGTTTTTGAATATGCCCCTTTTAAGGGTTATGTTGCCGTACTTTACAATTCCTGGCATCTTGCGCATGGTGTATTCAGGGCTTGCGCCATCGCGGTACTCTATTACTTGGGCCTCTATGTTGAGCCCGCTTACCTCTGAGAACTCTATCTTTGTTCCTCCCCAGTCCACCTTGAAGTGAAAAACCGGTAATGGATATTCTGCCATCTTTCAACACTCCTTTTGGTTTTATTGTTCAGTAATTTTATGCTCCCACCAGTTTATGTGAGAACTTGAGTATTATGAACTCTGCGGGTCTTACAACTGCCATGCCTATCTCCACATTCATCCTGCCCTCGAGAATGTCCTGTGTGGTCATGGTCTCACCAAGGCCAACCTTAACGAAGAAGGCCTCTTCAGGCTTTGCACCCTGAAGTGCACCGTTACGCCACTGGATGAGAAGGAAGTTCTCTATCATGGTCTTGACCTTTATCCATGTGCTCGCATCATTCGGCTCGAACACCGCCCACATGGTGGACTTCTTGCAGGATTCCTCAACCATGTTGAAGAATCTTCTTACATTTATGTAACGCCACTCGTTGTCATTTCCCGCAAGGGTTCTTGCACCCCACACCATAAAGCCCATACCTGTCATGAACCTTATGGCATTTATGGACTTTCCGAAGTTAACATCCACATTGAGCTTGTCAGTCTCGCTCTGTTTGAAGTAATAGGTAAGCCCTGACACGCCATTGAGGCTCACATTTGCAGGTGCCTTCCACACACCCCTGTCCCTGTCAACCTGTGCATACACGCCTGCTATTGCACCACTTGGCGGAAGCACAAAGAGTTCACCTGCCACCGCATCCACCAGGTTCTTGTAGACTGGAAACTGCTCTACAAGTGAGTCCTCCTTCTGCCTCATAAGTGTGTCGTTCACATCCACAAGGGAGTTAAAGAGGGTGAGTATCTCCTCAAACAGCTCTGTAAGGTACGAAAGGCTGTTAAGCCTTTTTTCGTTGTTGGTGGTACCTGTAAAGGGAGTGCTGTTTGCCGAAACCCTCGTCATATTCCACTCATGGGAATAATCAGCGGTGTTGCTCACCTTTGTTTTGTAGGTATTTGACTGATAGCCTCCGTAGTCTGTTATCTTGTTTGTACCTTCCTTTGCACCCTTTTCAAACTCCATGAGCTTTTTTACCACGGTATCAAGGCCTGAAAAGAGAGAACTCTTTGCGGAATTCTTGAACTCTGTGGACAGGTCAGACAGGTCCACCCCGTGGTATGTTCCGTTGCCGTAGATGATCATATCAGTTAGCACCACTATTTCGTAGAGGAACTTTATTATGGTTCTGTAGTGTGCGGAATCGTTGGTTGTGAGAAGTTGCTCTTTAAGATACTCCAGTGTCTGGTATGGGTTCTGGCGTGAGTGCTCTGGCACACCGAAGGGTGGGCCTGCCAATGTGGTATCGAGAAGTTTCTTTCTTGCGTTCTCTATGATGATAGCATCCTGGCTGTAGGTGTCAAGCCTGTCTATAAGTGTCTTTACCTCTGAGGGGGCAGATGGATCGAGGGATTTTACATCTATGTTCACCCCGGAGCGCACGAGTTTTCCCTTTATATCCCTGTATCTTATCTCCTTTTTAATGGAGGTCTTGAGAAACGGTGCATACGCAGCTCCGTACTTAAGATACCTGGTGCCGATGCCGTCTCTGAATCTGTCCACATAGGCATTGAAGTCCTTTATACCGTTATCCTCTTTGAGGTCCAGTATGGCGAATCTGTCTTTAAGCTCGCCACACTGCTGGAGTGCTTCCCTCTGGAGTTCATAGAACTCCTCCTCTGGCAGGAGCACCGCATCGGGAAAGACTATGAGCGTTGGCTCGTCTTCTTTTTCAAGCTTCTCAAGCCCTTTGCTTAACTCTGTTTTTGAAACACCACTACTGCTGTAGGGGCCAACGGACACTATGTAGCAGTCTCCACCACCGTTTGCAAAGAACAACTGCATGCTGTGGTAGAGGTAGAACTTCGGGGTTATGGTTGCACTCTGGAAGGTGTTGTTGCTGTCAAGCTCGATTCTATCTATACTGAGCGGTGGGGGGCCTCCGAAGTATCTTTCGAACTCAAGCATGGAGGAGAGTTTTTTGGGTTTGAGTTTGAGGTCATTTGGCATCTTCTCTTCTGCCTTTTCCGTGTAGCCTATGAAGGCAGGTATGGCTGTTTCCACCTGTGCTATCGAGGGTGGGAATATGGACTTTTCCTCAATATAAACGCCAGGGGTTTTGGGTATCATAACATCCTCCTTGTTATTTGATTGTTAGATATATTATGGACTTAAGCCCCCTTTCGTCCTTCTCCAGCCTGTGTATGTCAGGGTTGGGCAGGTTTTTTATGATAACCTCTTCTCTGTCTCCCTCCTGTTCGACGAGTTTTATATCCCTGTAGGGTTCTTCCTTAAGCTCTATGGGGCTTTCGGATGTAAATTCCACGAGCCTTTCTGCCCCTGTGCCTGACACCCTTTTTGAAAACCTCACGGGTGCCCTTACTATCTTGAGTTTGGATACATCTATGGGATGAAGGCCTCCCGAGTTTTTAAGGTTTATCCTGTATGTCCAGTTTATCTCCCTTGAGGAGAACTCCACCCTGAATGTGTATTCAGCCCTGTCATCGCTCAGTATACTCGGGGTGAACCTTACCACCACGAAGCCAAAGGGTGTGGGCTCTGTTGCAGAGCTTGTTACAAACACCTTGTCATCTTTCAGCATGGCACCTGAACTGCTGTAGGCCTTTATCCTGTAGAGTCCTTCGGGATGTCCTGTCATATCTACTGTGAGTGCGTCTTCCTCTGGCTTCACTATGGTGCCGAAGACAACACGCTCCTTTCTGTCGTATACAAAGAGGGTTGCCACATCCAGCCCCTCAAGGCTGTACCTGACGAGTTTATCAGACACCCTTACGGGCTCTGAAAGCCTTCCCCTGTGGATGGTAATCGTTCCACTTGCATCAATTGAGGATGTATCGGTGTTTTCAAACAGGAAGACCGTTGAGGGCCTGACCTTCTGAAGGTCCACATCTGTTATGTTCCAGAAGAAGGGGTTGTCAAGAAGCACTCTGAAGACAAAGCTTGTATCCTCTTTTATCTTCACAGATGGCTTGAGGCTGTCGCCTTCTTTTTTGAGCTCACCCACAACAAGTCCCCCTCTGGGGGTTTCCTTGAAAAACATCCTGTGTTGCTGAAGAACCCTCTGGCATTCTT
The DNA here is from genome assembly GCA_027017505.1 of bacterium. Taxonomy (GTDB): domain Bacteria; phylum Desulfobacterota; class GWC2-55-46; order GWC2-55-46; family DRQE01; genus DRQE01. Next base: position 9,077 of record JALUQR010000049.1, on the reverse strand, counting down.
CGGTGGGCTTGAGTGTCAGCCCGGAACACAGCCTGTTTTTATAATAGGAGTGGAGAAACTCTATGGTAAAGATTGTGCCAAAATAATAGCCCATAGCCTTTCTCTTACAGTTTTTCCACCCTTATCTCCTTTATGAACGGAGCTGTTGGGGCGTCCTCCACCTCTCTTATGGTGAGCATGCGTATCCTGTAGAGCACATGGGGAAGAAGCTTTGCCCCCAGGGCTCCCCACAGGTGGTTCTCCTGTTCAAGGTTAAGGGAGATGAGCTCTGCTATGAGCCTGTCTATGCCCGGGTCAAGCCCTGGAGAATTGCTGTGGGTGAAGACAGGTTTCTGCTGAAAGAAACCCACCACCCTTGATAAAAGCCCCAGACAGTTGGCATACCTTTCCTTCTCGTCCATGTTTGAGAAGGCACTGAAGAGCACATAAAGGTTTATCTTTATCTCGGGATTTATTATGTCCAGAGAATTGTCCGGATTCTTAAGATAGGGAAGCTGTGCCTTGCCCGTGGTCTCTTCCTCCACATTGACAAGGGTTATTATTATGTTGTCCCGCTTGGTGTCATCGTTGCGGGTTATTACCAGCTCACCCTGCTGGTCAACAATGTCTGAAAGCAGGGCTGTCTGCCTGCCCCTGTACCTGGGCTCCTTCCTTGCAAGAAATGCGTTGAGCTCATCCCTTATAAGAGAAAGGGCTTCCTTTATCATCCCGAACCCAACCTTCCTTAAAAAAGGCTGGTGGCTGATACAGACCCTGCCAGCACCACAATTATTTAAAAAATAATCTATTGGTGAATATGGTTAAGCAAAGTTTTAAAAGTTTTTACCACCATTTACATTGCATGTCAAGACCAAAAGCAGGGGTTTGCCAGAAAATATGGGCAAAATTCGGGAGTCTGGTTTACACGCGGGGGTTACAGAGGGGTATTGTGGTCTGTGGGAAGGGGTTTTCAGTCGTAGTAGTCTCCCAGAAGGTGTGTGTTACCCACATTGACCCTTTTAAGCCCCTGGGCAAGGGCCACATCTTTGCATCTTTCAGCGTGTTTGCGTGAGGTTGGTGGAAGGTCTTTAAGGTGGTGTGCGGGATAGAAGGCAAGGAGAGAATAGGGTATTGTGGGGTCTATGTCTGCCATGAATCGGGCTATGGCCTCAACCTCTTCTGCATCCACATAGCCTGGCACAAGAAGGGTGCTTGCTGTAAGAGGGGGTGGTTCTTTTCGCCTCTCAAGAAGTTCTCCAGCCCGTAAGAAGTTCTCAAGGGTCCTTCTGTTGGTCACACCTGTAAGTGCAATGTGGAGTGCTTCTGAGTAGGCCTTGAGGTCGAACTTAACGATGCCACCTGTACGGAGGGCTGTCTCCATCATCTTAACGCACAGGGCCTTATCCATGGAGCCGTTGGTCTCCCAGCATATCCTGAGCACAGGCAGTTTTTTTATCCTCTGGGCTATCTCGCAGGTTTTAAGAGCATGGGGTATCTGCGGGGTGGGGTCTCCTCCAAAAAAGCATATACAGGTTGTCCTCTCGTCCACACAGCTGGCAAGCTCTTCGCTTCTTATGTGGTGTTTTTCGAATACTCCTTTTTTCCACTGCCAGTTCTGGCAGAACAGGCAATCGAAACTGCATCCGTTGTAGAATACCGCAAGGTTTCTGTAGCCCCACTCGCCGTCCTCTTTCAGTGCGTATCTGGGGTATCCACACCCCGTGGTTGCAGGGCAGAACCATCCTGCAACACAGTTTGTGGGCAGTGCATCGTAATACCATGTAAGGTTGCCCCCTTCACAGAGTCTGCCATCGCTGTTAACCCTTACCCCGCAGTAGCCCCTTCTACCCTCTCCTATAACACAGCCATTCACACAGAGTCTGCAGGGCAGTCCACCTTCATCCTCTGGAGGCTCTTCAGGAAGCCCGCTTAAGGCCCTTGTGGTCCTGTGAACCCTTCTTATGTGGTCAAGCACCTCCTGCCTGCCAGCTCTTATGCAATCCGCACATACCCCCAGCACCTCTGCTATAAGGGATGAGCTCTTTGTACAGAAAAGACAGTCTGCCATGGAGTAACCCTCAAAAACCCTTTTGAATTGATTCCACATCTGCCATGTATTATAATTGATTCTATCATGGAGGGGTTTAGGATTTCAAAGTTTCTTCGGGCATTTTTCACCATCCACTGGGGTGGATTTTTTCTCACAACAGCCCTCCTGCATCTTATTGTGGGAAGCTACTTTGCATCCTATATGGTACTGCCCGAAAAGTTTGGTGTGCACACCGAGGGCACTGTGCTTGAAAAACGGGCAGACAGATTTATGCGAAGGGGTGTGGTCTACACCATAGTTTATTCCTTCAAGGACAGCCAGGGCAACACCATCAGGGACGAGCGTATGGTTGCAAGGGAGTTCTTCGAGCGTGTCAACAAAGGCGACACCATAAGAACAAGCTATCTTAAGCTCTTTCCCTCCTTCAACACCATAGAGGGTGTGCTGGGTGGTGTAAAGGTTCTGGTGCTATTCTATGCGGGTGTGGTGCTCACCATACTGGCACTGCTTGTGCTCGGTGTGGAGTTAAGAAAGATACGCGACAGTGAGCCCGACAACCTCTTTTTAAGGCTTGAAAGGAAAAAACACTCACAGGGTCAATCCCCTTCCTGACATCTCTTCTCTATCCTTGTAAGTATTCCCCTTATCATGTTCACCTCTTTTTTCATAAGCGAGGTTCTGCCAAAGAGCTTGCGGAAGTTCCTCATTACACTTTCAAGAAGGAATTCGCCCTTTCTGTCAGGGTCTCCGTAGCCAAGCATTCTCAGCACCCTCTCAAGGTGTTCGTACATCCTTTCCACATCCTCTCTACTGCAGGCAACTATTGCGTGTTCTGGCCTTTTTCCACTCATCATGAAAAGATTATGGCAGACCACCATCACCGCATGCGAAAGATTAAGCGATGGATAGGCGTCATCCGAGGGTATCTCAAACAGTATATCACAGCGGGCAAGCACGGGGTTTTCAAGCCCTCTGTCTTCCCTGCCGAAAAGTATTGCGACCCTGTTCTTACGGCTTCTGTCGTAGATTACTGGCAGGGCCTCGTCCATGGTGAGAAGTGGCTCACGCAGTTTACCCCTTCTTCTGGTGGTACCTGCAACGAACCTTACATCCCTGAGTGCCTCATCTATGTCTTTACAGACCCGTGCCTTAAGCAGAAGGTCCTTTGCCTTGCAGGCCATGGAATAGGCATCATCGTTTCTGAACTCTGCGGGGTTTACAAGCACGAGGTTTTCAAACCCCGTGTTCTTTAGAACCCTCGCACAGCTACCCATGTTATGGGCACCCTGGGGCTCAACGAGCACTATGTCCACATATCTGAAATCTCCCATATGCTCAAACCCTCTCAAGTATGCTCCTTGCTGTAACAATCCCTGACACTGCAGACTGCACTATACCCCTTGTTATGCCTGCCCCGTCGCCTGCTGCAAAGAGGTTTTTCCGCTCTGTCTCAAGCCTCTCTGAAAGCTTGAGCCTTAAGGAGTAGAACTTCACCTCCACCCCGTAAAGGAGCGTGCTCGTTGCATTCACTCCAGGGGCAATCTTATCAAGGGTCTCGAGCATCTCAAGTATATCGGTAAGGCACCTGTAGGGTAGCACAAATGAGAGGTCTCCAGGGGTTGCATCCTCAAGGGTTGGCCTGAGGGGATTGCGCCTTATCCTTTCAGGGGTGGAGCGTCTTCCACCCCTCAGGTCTCCAAGCCTCTGGAGCAGTATGTCTCCACCAAGAAGGTTTGCAAGCCCTGCAAGGTATCTGCCGTAGGTATGGGGCTCGTGAAATGGCTCGGTAAATGTGGTGGACACAAGGATTGCAAAGTTGGTGTTTTCAGTAAGCCTGTGGCTGTAGCTGTGTCCATTAACGGTGTAGAAACCACGGTGTCTTTCCCTTACCACCACTCCGTGGGGGTTCATGCAGAAGGTTCTTACCTGGTCGTCAAAGAGCCGGGATGTGTAGACGAACTTTGCCTCGTGTGCAATATCAGTTATGTGGCTTAACACGGATGCTGGCACCTCAACCCTTACGCCCACATCCACGGGGTTTATTGCAGTGGAAAGTCCCAGTGCCTTTGCAACCCCTTCAAGCCAGCCTGCCCCGCTTCTTCCAGGGGCAAGCACAACAAAAGTGGCCATGTACTCCTCTCCACCCCTGCACCTTACCCTCCAGAGCCCCTTATGGTCTGTCAGCACCTCCTCTGCATCTCTGTGGAAGGCCATATCAACCCTGCCAGAGAGTGCATCCCTTAAGTTTTTAAGCACCTCTATACAGCGGTCTGTGCCTATGTGTCTTATCCTGAAGGGTATGAACTTAAGCCCCACCCGTGCGGATGCCTCCTCGATGTGTTTGAGCTCTCTCTGGTCTGTGCCCTTAAGCTCTGAGGGAGCCCCCATGCTCACAAATAGGCCATCCACATAGTCTATAAGCTCATTGAGAAGGGGTTCTTCAATATACTCCTTGAGGAAACCACCCACCTCTGCGGACAGATTCAGCTTGCCATCGCTGAACGCACCTGCACCACCCCAGCCACTGAAGAGCTCCTCCCTTTTTCTTTCAGGAAGGTCTCCGCCCTTCTCAAGGATGAGCACCTTAAGCCCCCCGTTTTTTGAAAGCTCGTATGCACAGAATATGCCCGCAGGGCCTGCACCCACTATTATCACATCGTATTCCCTCACAGGGCCCTCCTCTTGATAAGGGGTTCATCCCGTAAGAGTATACCAGAACACCCCGCAAAAGACCATTTGAAAGAAAAAAGCCAGGGGCATCTTCAGGGAAGATGCCCCTGGCAGAAGGACTTACCTGAACTGTACACAGCTTTTATCTTGAGAGTGCCATTGCCTCGAGCCTCTTTATCCTTTCTTCAAGGGGTGGGTGTGTGCTGAACAGCTTCATCATGGTATCGCCACTGAGCGGGCTTACTATGAACATATGTGCGGTTGCCTCGTTAACATCGTGCATGGGTATGCGCCTGTTGTAGTAGCCCAGCTTGCGCAGTGCATCCGCAAGGTAAAGGGGGTTGCCCACTATCTGGGCACCATCCTTGTCTGCAACAAACTCCCTTGACCTTGATATGGCCATCTGTATGAGGAGTGCTGCTATGGGAGCTATTATGAGCATAACCAGGAGCACAAAGGGGTTTGCACCCTCTCTGTTGTCCCTTCCGCCGAACATGGAGAACCACAGTGCCATGTGCGAGAGATAGCTTATTGCACCTGCAATGGTTGCAGCGATGGTGGAAATCAGCACATCACGGTTTTTTATGTGGCTTAGTTCATGGGCTATAACGCCTGCAAGCTCCTCTCTTGAAAGAAGCCTCATTATACCGCTTGTTACAGCCACCGCAGAATGCTCGGGGTTTCTGCCTGTTGCGAAGGCGTTGGGTGTTTCGGTGTGTATCATGTAGACCTTTGGCATGGGTAGCCCCGCCCTCCGGGAAAGCTCCCTTACCGTGCGGTAGAGCTCTGGTGCCTCGCTTTCTGTAACCTCCCTTGCACCGTACATGGCAAGCACTATCTTGTCACTGAACCAGTAGGAGCCAAAGTTCATTATTCCAGCAAAGATCAGCCCTATTATGGCTCCCTCTCTACCGCCTATAAGGTCTCCAAGGAATATGAGTAACGCTGTAAGTGCCGCAAGGAATATTACTGTTCTCAGATACCCCATAATCTTTCATCCCCTCCAAATGCAGTATTTTATATTTTAATGATAAGTAAACCTGCTGATGGTGTCAAGTGAAACCGAAAAACAAAACTCTTGAACTTTATCCACGGTGGTGATACATTTAGAACTTATAAAAGGGGGGAGTGTGCTGTGGCAGGTGTAAACAAGGTAATCCTTATAGGCAATCTCGGAGCTGACCCTGAGATAAGGTACACACCTGGTGGGATTGCGGTTGCGAACCTGAGGCTTGCGACCACAGAGAACTGGACGAACAAGGACGGCCAGCGCGAGGCACGAACCGAATGGCACAGGGTGGTGGCCTTCGGCAGACTCGCAGAAATATGCGGAGAGCACCTCTCAAAGGGCAAACAGATTTACATAGAGGGAAGGCTTCAGACACGCCAGTGGGAGGACAAAGACGGCATCAAACGCTACACCACAGAAATAGTGGCCACCACCATGCAGATGCTCGGAAAACCCGAGGACAGGGAAGTCCAGGCTGAAGAAAACAGAGCCACAGAAACAGAACAGAGCCCGCCAGAACTCGATGATATACCCTTCTAACCATCATAAGTGCTCGGCAAACCTCTGTCTGTCCTGTAAACCCGACTCTGGCTTAAAGGGGGTTATTTACAGAAGTGGGCAAAAAGGCTGAACTGGTGGCACCTGCAGGTAATCTTGCCTCTCTCAAGGCCGCTGCAGATAGCGGGGCAGACAGCGTCTATGCGGGATTCAAGGACCAGACCAATGCAAGAAACTTCGAGGGGCTGAACTTCACAGAACGCGACCTCCAGGAAGGGCTCAGATACCTCCATCAGAGGGGGAAAAAACTCTACCTTGCGATAAACACCTTCCCGCAAAAAGATGACTTCACACGCTGGCAGACCGCTGTGGACAGGGCGGTCTGCCTGGGAGTGGATGCCATAATACTTGCAGACCTGGGAATGCTCTCCTACGCACGCAAAAAATATCCCCACCAGACAATACACCTGAGCGTGCAGGCAAGCTCATCAAACCATGAGAGTATCAACTTCTACAGGAAACACTTCAACATAAAAAGGGTGATTCTTCCGAGGGTCGTAACCCTTGAGGAGATAAGATACATCCGTCAGAACACCGATGTGGAGCTTGAGGTCTTCATTGCGGGCGGGCTGTGCATAAACATAGAGGGCAGATGCTTTCTTTCAAGTTTTGTTACAGGTGCATCCACCAACACAGAGGGGGCGTGCTCGCCCTCAAGGTTTGTGGAGTTTTCCACAGACACCGCTGATAACCTCTCCATAAGGCTCAACGGGGTGCTTCTCAACAAACTTGCCTCTGGTGAGCCAAGCCCCTATCCCACCTGCTGTAAGGGCAGATACATCCTGCCAGATGGCTCCACCTCCTATCCCATAGAGGAGCCTGCATCCCTCAATGTGGTGGAGCTTCTGCCACAGCTTGTGGATGCAGGGGTATGTGCCTTCAAGATAGAGGGCAGACAGCGCACAAGGGCTTACATAAAGGAGCTCACACGCATAATGAAAGAGGCAATAGAAGAATACGAGAAAAATCCCCACCACTACAGGGTAAAAGAAGAATGGCTTAACCGTGCGATAAGAACCTTCGAGGGCACAACCCAGACCCTTGCCTGCTATGTGGAGAAGTAAAGATGGAGCTTTGTGTTGGACCAGTCCTTTTCAACTGGAATAAAGAGGCCTTTTTGAGATTCTACCAGTCAATTGCAGATAGCCCCGCAGATACGGTCTACATAGGCGAGGTGATATGCACAAAAAGAGAGGGGCTCAGCGTAAGGGACATAGAGGACATTGCAGACAGCCTGAGCAAAAGGGGTAAAAAGGTGATACTTTCAACCCCTGCCATAGTTGCAGGAAGGGAAGAGCTCGGCTACATAGACGCCCTTCTGGCACTACCCTATCCTGTGGAGGCAAATGACATGGCTGTGCTGAACATGGCAGATGGCACCCAAAAAGAGGTGATAGCCGGACCCCACCTTGAGGTCTACAACCACATGGCAGTGGAGTTTCTAATGAGCAGGGGTATAAAAAGGGTGGTCTTTCCCGTGGAACTGCCTGCAGACTCCATAAGACACATCATAGATAAAACAGGCATCCTTGGAGAGCTCATAGTGCACGGCAGGGTGCCCCTTGCGTTCTCCTGGAGGTGTTACACCCTGAGGACCCAGGGGCTTAAAAGAAAACACTGTAAAAACCAGTGCTCACAGTGGCCAGAGGGAATGGAGATTAAGACCCTCGATGGTGAAAGGGTCTTCAACATAAACGGCACATCCATACTGAGTGCAAGGGTCATCGCACTGGCAGAACTTGCCAACCAGATAAGACAGATCCCTGTGGGAGCACTGCGAATATATCCCCATCCGAGCCACACCCCCCGCACCCTGGAAATCTATAAAAACACCTTTCAGAACGGGCTCCTGCCAGAGGACGCAATAAGAGAGCTTGAGCGCCTCTACGGAGGTGAACAGTTTGTAAACGGCTGGTTCCTTGGCAGGGCTGGTAAGGACTATTACGGTATATCAAAAATCCAGGAGGTAATCCAATGGTAGACTTTATTGACAGGGCAATCCTTATCGGTCTGGGGCTTGAAAAAAAGCTCAAAGAGCTTGTAACCGAGCTTGAAAAAAAGGGCAGGGAGAGTAAAGAAAAGGCAGATACATCCAGGCAGGGGGGAGAAGAGCTCTCACCAGCCCAACAGCTGGAGAATGTGATAGTGGAGGATGTAACAAAGACACTTAAAGACCTGCTTATGGTTCTTAAGGAGGGCAAGGAAAAACTTACAGGGGTTATATCCTCCTCCACGGAGGAGCTTGCAGAAAGGCTCAACCTTGCAACCCGTGAGGAGCTCGAAGTGGTAAAGGAGATGGCACAGCTTGCCCGAGAAAAGGTGGATGAGCTTGAGAAAAAACTCGAGACCCTGGAGAAGAAGGCCAAAAAACACATGGATTAATCCTGCCTTAAGAGAGTTTTATGTTTCATGCCCTGAGAAACATAGTAAGGCTTAACAGAATCATAACCATACTGGTTCGCTACGGGTTTGGATGGCTTGTTGCAGAGCTTAAGATTGTGCCCTTTTTCTCCTTTTTCAAGAGGATTCTTGCCTGGGGCAGGCCTGCCAAGGGGCTTACCACAGCGGAGCGGGTAAGATGTGTGCTGGAGGAACTTGGGCCCACCTTTATAAAACTCGGCCAGGTCGCATCCACAAGGGCAGACATCTTTCCACCAGACCTTATAGAGGAGCTCAAGAAACTGCAGGATGCAGTGCCTCCAGTGGGGTTTTCAGAGGTCAAAAAGGTGGTAGAAAGCTCCTTAAAGATGCCCCTTAAGAAGGCCTTCAGGGAGTTTCAGAGAAAACCCGTGGCATCTGCATCCATAGCAC